>JAICUC010000289.1 GCA_025936075.1 Nitrospira sp.
CACACTAGTGCCGACCATGGCGAAATATATGATGAGGAGTCACCATGTCGCAATCGCATGAAGACGAACAGCACGGACAACCCGGCGTGGAACAATCATCGAATGTCTTTGTCCGCTTTCAGAAGAATTTCGAGCGCCGTTTCAACCGGTTTCGCGAGAGCTACGGCACGTTATTGGAATGGGCGATCGCGCGTCGTCGCACCTTCGTCACCGTTTCACTTGCCATCGCGGTGATTTCGATGGGTCTGTTTTTCTTTCTTGGCCGCGACTACTTCCCGGAAATCCGCTCGGGAGTCTTACAAATGCATATGCGGGCGCCGCTCGGTACACGCATTGAGGTGAGCGGTCGCCTGGCGACGTTGGTGTCCAGCAGCATCGAGGAGCTGTTGCCGGATCAAGTCGAAAACATCGTCAGCAATTGCGGTCTGCCGGTCGGGCCGCACAACCTCGCGTTCATTCCGACGCCGACGGTCGGCTCTCAAGATTGCGATTTGACGATCCTCTTGAAGGATGAAAAGTCCCCCGTATGGGAGTACCGGCAGATCGTCCGTAAGGGTTTGAAGGAGCGGTTTCCAGGGACCGAGTTCACGTTTCAGCCGTCCGATCTGACCGCCAAGATCCTCAATTTCGGCGCGCCTGCACCGATCGACGTGCAAGTCAACGGCCCGGACATTTATGCCAGCTATGAATTTGCCCGGAAATTAATGGACAAATATCGCGAGATTCCCGGCGCCACGGATGTGGTCATTCAGCAAACCATGCGCACACCGACCATGATGGTCGAAGGCGACCGCACGTTCGGACTCGGAGTCAATCGAACTCTGTCGGACATGGCCGACAACCTGCTCATGACGACCGCCGGGAGCCAGCAAGTCGATCAGGTCTACTGGCTCGATCCCTCAACCGGTATGTCGTATCTGATCAATGTCTATACGCCGCAACCGTTCATCAATAGCGTCAATAGTCTCAAGACCGTCCCGGTCGACTCATCGAACGACATTACGAATAACGAAGTGCAACTCCTCGGTAATTTAACCGATCTGTCGGTGGAGGGAACGCCGGGTGTGGTCACGCACGGTAATATCATGCCGCTCTTCGACATCTATGTCTCGGCCGAAGGACGTGACCTTGGTTCCGTACTGGCGGACGTTGAAAAGGTTACCCAGAGTCTAGAGGACGGGAAGCCACGCACGGCTGAAATTGAAATCCACGGACAGGCCGAGCTGATGCGGGATGCCTACTTCGAGCTGATCTTCGGGCTGCTCGCCGCCATCGTGCTGATCTATCTGTTGATCGTCGTCAATTTCCAATCCTGGCTCGACCCTTTCATCATCATCACCGCCTTGCCGGGCGCGCTGGCGGGCATCGCCTGGGCATTATTCCTGACCCATACGCGTCTGTCGGAACCCGCGCTGACGGGCGCCATCATGTGCATGGGTACAGGGACCGCCAATTCGATCCTCGTCGTGTCCTATGCGCGTGAACGACTCCAAGAACATGGCGACGCGCTGCGGGCCGCCATCGAAGCCGGAACGACCCGCTTCCGTCCCGTGCTCATGACCGCCGCGGCCATGATTATCGGGATGGTCCCCATGGCCACGGGCTATTCGCAGAATGCGCCGCTGGGGCGTGCCGTCATCGGCGGTTTGCTCATGGCCACGCTCTTCACCCTGTTTTTCGTGCCCTGCGTGTATGCCATCGTTTACAACCGGCGTACAGCTGTGCAACACAAGGAGCTCTCATGATTACGACATCCATTCGATCACGTATCGCCATTTTTGCCGTCATTCTGTGTGTGCTCTATCTCGGCTATCGGATGCAAGAGGCCAACGGCGATGCCGCCCTGCTGCACAACAAGACGCTCGAAGAGGCCGTCCCCACCGTCGCCGTCGTTTCTCCCAAGCCGCTTCCAGGGAGTGAAACGATTGTGCTTCCCGGCAATATCGTCGGCTGGTACGAAGCACCGATCTACGCGCGGGTCACGGGCTATGTGAAAATGTGGCACAAGGACTATGGGGACCACGTGAAGGCGGGCGACGTCCTCGCCGAAATCAGTACACCGGATCTCGATGCCGAGTATCAACAGGCTCATGCGGACTTGGAATCCGAACGTGTCAAATACACACTCGCCGAGGTGACCGCGAAACGTTGGATTGCCCTGCGCCCAAGCCATGCGGTCTCGGAGCAGTCGATCACCGTCCAGGAACAGAACATGAGAGCTCAGGCAGCGGTGGTGAAGGCCGCGCAGCAAAAGGTCAGGAACATCGAGGCGTTCATTGGATTTAAAAAGATCATCGCACCGTTTGACGGGATCGTGATCCAGCGCAACATCAACGTCGGCGACTTGGTCAGTAAGGAGGGCAACCTCAGCACCCCCAATGTAAAAACTAACCTGTTTACGGTGGCCGTCGTCGATAAGTTGCGGCTCTTTGTCAGTGTGCCTGAGGCGTTCGGGCCGTTTCTCAATCCAGGCCTGGTGGCCGATGTGACCGTGCCGCAATTGCCTCATCGACATTTCGACTTTCAGTTTCTGACCGTGGCCAAGGGATTCGATATAGGCACTCGCACTGCGACCACTGTCTTCACGATCGACAATGAGGACCGTGCGCTGTGGCCCGGCTCCTACGCCCAGGTCCACCTGACGACGCCGATCGATCGACAAGCCTTCACGATGCCATCCACCGCATTGGTGTTCCAGGAGAAAGGCACGCAAGTGGCCGTGGTAACGGATGACGAGCGCATCCATCTGAAAACCATTAAAATCAGTAAACTCATGGACCAAATTGTCGAAGTTGAAGAAGGGCTTTCCGCCGATGATCGCATCGTGAACAACCCGAGTGCTGCGTTACTCGAAGGCAACAAAGTGCGTATCGTCACACCCACTGCCGGCTATGATCTTGTCACGGGAGAGAAACCTGCACCGGAAGCAGCTGCACCAAAGGAAGGATCATCGTCACACCTATGACAACATTCCAGCCGACAGATATAAGCGCGCACGGGCGACCGACATCGACAATGCCTGACCAGTGGCTTAGCTTCGCATGGCGGGTGGGATGGGTGTTGCTGGCGCTCACCTTGCCGGCGTGCAACGATTTTGGGCCGCGGGCCAATCTGGCGCCGACCTATGAGCCGCCCCAATACGTGGTGCCGGTCTCGTGGCATGGCTCCAGCCCCTTCGTGGAAGCGAAGCCGTCGGATGACGAGCTGCGCCCGGATTGGTGGAAACTGTATGCCGATCCGGTGCTGGAGAAACTGGTCGAGCAAGCCATGGAGGCCAATCCGGATCTCCAGGCCGCCGCCGAACGCTTCGTGCAGGCCCGCAACATCATGATGAAGGCCCGCGCGCAATACCTGCCGCAGGTTGGAATCGATTTCGGGGGGTCCCACAACCGCCAGTCGTTTGAACGCCTCTTTCGTCCCGAAAATAGTCCGCTCCAGCAAGCCACCATGGAACTGGGCGGCATTGCCTCGTGGGAGTACGATCTCTGGTCGGCCCTCCGCAATGCCGCGCGGGTCGAGATCTACCGAGCCGAGGAACAGGCCGCCAACTGGGGGCTCGCGCGCCTGAGCCTGCAGGCGGAGGTGGCATCGGACTATTTCCTGCTCCGGGGCTTCGACGCCCAGACGGCCATTTATCAGCAATCGATCGATCTGTACAAAAACACGCTCGATCTGGTCAAAGCCCAGTTTGCCGGCGCGATCGCATCCGCCCTCGATGTCGCCCGGGTGGAATCGCTGTACTACAGCACCCAGACGAAACTCGCGCAGGTGCAAGCCCAACGCCAAGTGACGGAACAGGCGATCGCCATCCTCATCAATGTGACCCCGACGAGTTTTACGATTGACCCGATTAATGAGCTGCGGGTCGCCAGTTTCACGATTCCGCCGATCATTCCCGCCACCTTGCTGGAGCGCCGCCCCGACATTGCGGGCAGCGAGCGCCGTATGGCGCAGGCCAGTCGCACCATCGGCATCGCCCGCGCCGCGTTTTTTCCCAACCTGTCGTTCCGGGCGGACGGCGGGTTCGAAGACGGCTTCAATCTGATCAAGCTGGCCAATAGTTTCTGGGCCTATGGGTCCGCCGTGTCCCTGCCGGTGTTCCAAGGGGGCTATCGCCGTGCCCAGTTGCAACAAGCGTGGGCGATCTATCGCGAGACGGAAGATCTGTACCGGTCGACCGTGCTCAACGCCTTTCGCGAGGTCGAAAATAATTTGACCCTGACGAACCGCCTGACGCTCGCCGCCGATCGACAGGACGCCGCCGTGGGCGCGAACTTCAAAACGCAGAATCTCACCCTGGAACTCTTCCAGGGGGGGCTGGCATCCAGTTTGGAAGTGATTTATGCCCAGCTCAATACACTCTTGGCCCGCATTGATTCGATCCAAATCAAGACCGAACTGCTGCGCTCCTCCGTGGCCCTCATCCGCGCCCTGGGCGGCGGCTGGGACCGCAAACAATTGCCCTCGGACGACCAGATTCAACCGTTCGGCACGTTCCAATATGTCAACCTCGACAAACCGGCGCCGGCGGGCGGCATCGATGTCAATGCCGACAATAACCATCGGTACAACGATCTGACCAAGATACACCGCCCATGACAGTCAGGATCCGGCGATTCGCGCGTGGA
>JAICUC010000422.1 GCA_025936075.1 Nitrospira sp.
AAAGAAAGTGCCTGCCTCCAATATCGAAGAAGAATATACCCCATTCCATCATCAGGACTATCAAACCATTTGCGGCAAGATTAAGAAGTTTGCAGCGGGTGGCGGAGCTGCCGTCATCAGTACTATCAACGGCGACAGCAATGTGCCGTTCTATAAGGAATTCGGCAATCAGGGATTGCGCGCTGAAGATGCGCCGATCATGGCGTTCAGTGTCGCCGAAGACGAATTGCGCGGGATGGATACGAGCGCACTCGTCGGGCATTTGGCGGCCTGGAACTACTATCAAAGCGTGGATACGCCGCAAAACAAGAAGTTCGTGGCGAACTTCAAGGCCTATTGCAAGAGAAATAATCTGCCGGATGGAGAAAACCGAGTCACCGACGACCCGATCGAGGCCGCGTATTTTGGCGTGTATGTATGGAAGCAGGCGGTTGAAAAGGCCGGCTCTATCGAGGTGGATGCCGTGCGCAAGGCAGTTTATGGGCAAAAGTTCTTGGCTCCCGGCGGCCAGATCATGATGGATGAAGCCAACCAGCACACGCATAAACCGGTGCTGATCGGTGAAATCTTGAAGAACGGTCAATTCAAGACCATTTGGCGTTCCAAAGGACTGGTGAAACCCGAACCGTGGAGTGAGTATACAAATCCTGACAAGGGTTGCGATTGGATTAATCATCAAGGGACTTATCAAAAGAAATAAGAATCGGGACGTAGGGCAGTTCCTGTTTCGCGAACCGTTCTGACGATGAGGCTTGTCTGTAGGTAACGGGCTGGAACCTCTGCTAAGAGGTTCCAGCCCGTTACCGGCTGTGCCTGTCGATAAGGTTACCATAGGGAGGTTTTGGTGATGAGCCTGGCCGGCATCCCGAGAAAACCATTCGTACTGGTTTTATTCCTTCTCTCAGCGCTCGGGCTTTGTCTCCAATCGGCACTGGCTGCTGACGATGCGGGCGATACAGCTTCTACTGTAGTTTCCTCCTCCAATCCGATCGAACAGGCTCTCCTCGACGTAAAAAGTGAGGATGCGGCGGTCCGCGGTAAGGCGGTCGCGCTTCTGATTGAAAAGGGAGATGCGAGCCTTATTCCCAAACTTGATGCAATCCGTACGGAAGCCGACCGGGCTGTCAGGCAGGCCATCAAGCCGGTGATCGATCTACTCAAGAACCATGCAAATCTGACAAGTGAACAACCGGATACCAGACGTTCTGCCGCCGCTGATCTGGTGGGTACAGGACGGCCGGAAGCCATTACCTGGCTGGAGGAAGCTGCCACCAAGGAGCAAGTCTGGTGGGTCAAATACACGATGGAGGAATCCGCGCGGCTGATTCAACTTCGTTCTGAAGATCAAGGAGTCCGGTTGGTCGCCGTCAAGAAACTTGGAGAACTCAGAAGTCAGAACGGGCTGTCGGCGCTCAAAGAATTTGTTGAAGCAGGTACTCAAAGCGGTGCGACCAATGAGCAGAGAGCACTGGCGGATGCGGCTCAAGCTACGATTGGACAGATTGACTCCTGGTATTGGTGGGCGAATGCCATTGAGACGATGTTCCGGGGAATCAGTCTCAGTTCTATCCTCTTGATCATGTCGCTTGGGCTGGCCATTGTCTTCGGCTTGATGGGCGTGATCAACATGGCACACGGCGAGCTGATGATGGTGGGCGCGTATGCCACGTTCATCACGCAACAGGCGTTCATCGGTTGGTTTTCTCCGGATGTGTTCGATTGGTATTTTCCTGTCGCATTGCCCATCGCTTTTCTTTCGGCGGCCTTGTTCGGATGGGTACTCGAAGCCACCGTGATTCGCTTTCTCTATGGGCGACTGCTTGAGACGCTGTTGGCGACGTGGGGCGTGAGTTTGATCTTAATGCAGGCGGCTCGGGTGTACTTCGGCGATCTGACCGCGGTGATCGCTCCGCAGGCCTTGCGAGGCGGGGTGCAGGTGATGGTGGGGGTCTATCTGCCCTACAATCGGATTTTCATCATCATGCTGTCGATCATCTGTGTCCTGGGGATTTACTTTTTGCTCTTCCGATCGAACCTCGGGATTCGGGTACGGTCAGTCACTCAAAATCGCAATATGAGCGCCTGTCTCGGCATTCCGACCCGAAAGGTCGACTCCTATACCTTTGCCTTTGCCTCGGGGCTGGCCGGCATTGCAGGCTGGGCGCTCACGATGGTGGGGAATGTCGATCCAGGACTTGGGCAGAACTATATCGTCGACGCCTTCATGGTTGTGGTGACTGGGGGGGTCGGAAAGCTTGCCGGGGCAATCTGGGCTTCGTTAGGAATCGGTGGGCTGAACAAACTGATCGAGCCGGTGAG
>JAICUC010000411.1 GCA_025936075.1 Nitrospira sp.
ATCCGCGCCGGTCACACTCTTGGATGCGAGAGATTCTCTCAGGACATTCAGGTCCGTTTGCGCTTGTTTGCGTCGTTCGCGGAGCGCCGCCACATCTATGTCGCCCGACTGAGAGACGCTGCTCGTCCCACGATCCGCCTGAGGAGCCGACATCATGAAATTTGGCTCGGCGGCATGAGCAGCGTGGAGGCACAATGAACCCTCTGCGGTCAAGCCCAGCGCGAAGGTCAGGATAAGACGCCACTTAGCAGCGGAAGAGCTGATGATGGGCAAAAAGCCTCCGCGGGCCGCAATGAGTGCGCGGACAAGTAATATGTAAGAGGGGACAAAGAACTCCGCCGCCGAGCATAGCAACCTGGGCGCGGACTAATCGCTGAGACGATCTGTCATTTCGGTATATTCTAATACCAGCCCCTCGTCACCATACTAGGATAACCCCTTAGTTATTGGTTCAATCCAATGCCAATGCCCTTGTGCCAGGGAAATCACTGTATGACCACACCACATGACAAGCCGCATCAAAGCCCTATTGCTCTTCATGATAGAAGTTTAGGCAATGATCGAGTTACAACATTGTCCTGAATAGAACACGAAGGATCAAGTGATGGCGGACGATGGGGTGAACGTGGCCGTCGTGGGAGCCGGCGCCGCCGGATTGACCGGCGCAATCGCTGCGGCGGAAACGCTCGCACAAGACGGAAACTCCGGGCGTGTGCTCTTGCTGGATGGGGCCAAGCAGATAGGGGCAAAAATTCTGGTCTCAGGCGGCGGGCGTTGCAACGTCACGCACGAGGTGATCACCCCAAAGGATTTTTTCGGGAATCGAAACATCATCCGAAATATTCTCGCGGCGTTTCCAGTGGAACGGACGATCGCATGGTTTAAGTCGTTAGGTGTTGATTTAAAGCGAGAACCGACGGGCAAGCTATTCCCAACTACCGACGACGCGCGCACGGTACTCAATGCGTTGCTCGACCGTGCCCGCGGGGCCGGTGTCATCATCCGTCCGAGCCATCGTGTGAGCGAGGTCACGACGTCAGGCGAAGGATTTCTGGTTCGGCACAATCACGGCACGGCACAGGCATCCCGAGTTATGCTCGCCACAGGCGGTCTGGCGTTGCCGAGGACCGGCAGCGATGGATTCGGATATCGACTGGCTCGTGGATTTGGCCATCGCGTAACGCCGACCGTGCCGGCCCTCGTGCCGTTGGTACTCGATCGTTCTATGTTTCACGCAACGCTCTCAGGCCTATCGCATGACGTGGAGCTGACCACCCTGTTGGATGGCCGAGAGGTCGATCGACGGACAGGGAGCCTGCTCTGGACGCATTTCGGGATCAGCGGCCCCGTGGTCATGGACGCCAGCCGCTTCTGGACCTTGGCGACGAACCGAGGGGAGCAAGTTGACCTTTACGGCAACTTTGTTCCAGGCAGGACATCAGAAGCATTGAAGGAATGGTTTGTGACCCAAACAGCCGAACATCCCAGGCGTTCACTGGCGCGAATGCTATCGGTCCTGGTCCCGGATCGATTTGCCGAATCGCTCTGCCGCCATTGTTCATGCGACCCCCTGGAACTCATGGCTCAGGTCGCGCGTCGCAACCGAGAGCGGGTACTGAGCACTCTGACGAGGCTCCGATTGCCTATTGAACGGGACCGCGGATGGAACTTTGCGGAAGTCACGGCCGGCGGCGTGCCGTTGGAAGAAATCAACTATCGCACCATGGAGTCGAAGCTGGTGTCGGGACTTTATCTGATCGGGGAAATGCTGGATTGCGACGGCCGCATCGGAGGGTTCAATTTTCAATGGGCTTGGACGACGGGCTGGTTGGCCGGCCAGTCAGCGGGGAGGAGCGTTCCGGCCACGAAGTTCCACCTGAGCGCATGATCAGGTGACTCGTTGCCTCTTTCGACTCCGGCTCTCCTGAGCTGAAGATTACCACACACCCGCCTCTGCTTCCGAACAGGTCTTGGCCCGAGCAAGGATTTGATACGATGCTTCTTGCTCCTGCACATTCGGCTCATTGGGCGGCAACATCGTCACCTGGAGTTTTTCGTCGGCGAAGGTATCATCGCCGGTCCGCAATACCCCTTCACGATTCAACATTTTGACCGCATTCGTGCGTGAGACAATCGGAGGATATTGCCTGAATTGATCCGCCGAGACATAGGGCACCTGGATGGTGACGGGTCGTCGTTTGACATAGATAAACTCGCGCAAGTTTTCATCCATGGCGGTCTTCAATGTGACTACCACTGAGCTGGCGTCTGGAATCTTGTCGATTGAGATGACATATAAGGGTTTGACATCGGGCGGGGCCTCCTTGTTGCCCACGGCAGCCAAGGTTGGAGCGGTCAAGAGCTGCGTCGTCTGATTGATAGCGGGAGACCGCACACCGACCCGGAGGTTGGTGATATCGCGATCGGACACATTTTCCAGTAGCAGTTTGACCAATACCCAGGCTTGCGGATCAGGCGCCTTCGCGCGACCGCTCGGGACGGATTGCTCTTCACGGCGGATACTGCAATCCGTCACCAGATTGCGCCTTTCGAAGAAATAGAGGGAATTCATGCCTTGTGGCTGAATTCCTCGTTCATACGTGTAGAAGGCCACGCCGACATGAATCATGGTCGGCCTGAACCAAGCCACGACCGTTGGAAGGACAAACGGGACAAAAGCTGCGAACAGCCCGATGATGACGATCTTATTGAAGACACTCTGATTCCAGAAC
>JAICUC010000140.1 GCA_025936075.1 Nitrospira sp.
AGGGCCACGGCAAACTGCACGTTCACGCCTCGTGATGGAGAAGGCAGGTGAGCCCGGCATACGTGTGGGTCGCGCCAGTTCGGAACGCGCTGGAAGTCAGACTCCCGGATCCATCCGCTGTGCTCGCGTCTGCGCTAACTTCTTATAATACCGCCACAGGTAGGAATGGTAGTCGTCCACCTGCGCAAGGAGGTAGTGCAGTTCCGTCGGATCCTCGGTTTCCAGGGCATGAACCATCCTTGTTTTCAGAAACTCACCGAAGGCCTCGGTTTTCTGCACCGCCGTCAGCAGTTGCAGCCCACCCCCGATCTGGTACTGGCTCATACCATCCCTCCTGGTTAACGTCATGGAGAATAACGAGAGAATCGGCACATTTGCAAGCTTGGTTCATGTTCGACAGGTGCTCAACAATTCTGTTGATCAGTCTGATCGTGCCCCGGGCAGAAGTGTCTTGAGGCGGGCAAGGTCGATGGCTTCAATGCGGTGATTGTCGCGACCAGTGATAGTAGTGGCCATGGTCAGTGCATTGAGAATGGCTTCTTCGGTGGCCTCACCCGTCGCTGTAAAGAGCGGATTCAGATGGGTGTCGGACAGGTGCGTCAAATTGTAAGTCGGCTCTTGCGGATAGTGAGGAATAACGTTGGCTGTGGAGAAGGCCAGTATGAAATCCCCGCTGCCGTGGCGCACAGTGGAGCCGGTTCGGGCGAGACCGAGCGCGGCACGTTTGGCCAACCTGGTGAGCTGCCGACCATCCAAGGGTGCATCGGTGGCGATGACGATGATGATGGAACCTTCGCTCTGGCCGGGCACGAACGCTTCCGAGACGTGTTGCGACGGCTCATAGAGTTTTCCCACCGGAATGCCGCTCACCACCAGTTCCGGCCTTCGTCCATGGTTCGCATTGACCAGGACCCCCACCGTATAGCCGTTTTCTTTCTCGGACAATTTTCTCGATGAGGTGCCGATTCCTCCCTTGAATCCGTAAGACACCATTCCTGTGCCGGCGCCGACCGTGCCTTCCGCCACCGGCCCGCTGGTCGCGCCGTCAAGCGCAGTCATGACATTCTCCTCGGACACGTGGCGCCCTTGAATATCGTTCAATCTTCCATCGTCACATTCAGCGACAACCGGCGTGACCGTATCGTCGGAAATGCCGATATCAGGATACTGTTTCATCATCCAACTCATAAGGCCGTTGGCCACGCGCGGAACGTTGAGCGTATTCGTGAGGGAGATGGGATATTCAAGAAATCCGGACTCGGCCACCCAGGCAAGGCCGGTCATTTCACCGGTGCCATTGAGAATAAACGAGCCTGCAGGAACCTTCTTGTGCCAGACATCGTCGCGCGGAATGACAACCGTCACGCCCGTGCGGATAGGGCCTTGCCCAGGCTTTAAAGGACCGTCGCCCGAGATCAATGTGGTATGGCCGACTTTCACGCCTGCAATGTCGGTAATCGCGTTGAAAGGGCCCGTTGGATACTGCCCGACGACAATGCCCAGGTCGCGCAGACGGTGGCGTTCTTGTTTCGGTTCTGCTGCAACTATGGAGAAGCAACCCGAGACCAGTGAGACCACACAGAACAGAATCACCAGCCAAGCCGGTTGCCGGCCGGCCGGCCTTACGAAATGCGGCGACCTAAATTTCATGCGCGCTGCCATGGTGTGGAATCCGCACATCGATCTTCGAATGTTCCGCTTGAATCGCAGCGCCCAAGGAGAGAGCCTGTTTCTCCTCTCCATGCACGATGAAAACGGTACTGGGCGGCGGGTTGACGGCTCGGACGTACGCCAATAAATCATTGCGATCGGCATGAGCCGACAGACCATTCAATTTGACGATCTGGGCTCGTCTTGGCGTCGGCACGCCGAAGATGGGCACCACGTCCCAACCTTCGACGAGCTTGCGGCCGAGCGTATGTTCCGCTTGAAAGCCGACGAATACAATGATGTTGGCCTCATCTTGTATCGCATGTTTGAGATGGTGCAGGACTCGTCCACCCTCGCACATACCCGAAGAGGAAATGATGACGCAGGGCCCGCGCATGGCATTCAGTCGCTTGCTGTCCTCAGCGGAGGATACAAAATGGATGTAGCGGGAGGCGAAGACATCACCGCCTGATGAGAAGGTCTTCATGGTTTCGTCGTCATAACATTCCGGGTGTCGCTTGAACACCTCCGTGGCCTTATCGGCCAGTGGTGAGTCGATGTAGATAGGAACCGGGTCCACGCGGCCTTCACCGACCAGTTCCTTGATCCGCATGACCAATTCCTGTGTCCGCCCCACCGCAAAGGCGGGCACGATGATCTTGCTGTGGTATGTCCGGGCATGGTTGAGCAGGTCCTGCGCTTTCTTCTTCATCTCCTCGCCGGCCTGCTCATGCAATCGGTCGCCATACGTCGATTCGAGAATCAGAACGTCACAGGCGGGCGGCGGTTCCGGATCTCGCAAGATCGGCATGTGGGATCGACCCAGATCGCCGCTGAACAAGACGGTCGTGGTGTTGCCACGCGAGGTATATTTCACACGGACGGCGGCCGATCCCAAGATATGACCTGCGTCATGAAACGATGCGGTGACCCGAGGCGCGATTTTGAGTTGATCGCCATACTGTTCCCCCTCGAATCTCCTGACGATCTTCCGCACGTCATTCCCGTCGTAAAACGGCTGAATGCAGGTCTTCCCGCGTCTGCGCTCCTGTTTGTTGACATACCGGCAGTCGTTTTTTTGGACACGAGCTGAATCTTCGAGCATGATGGCCGTGAGATCGGCCGATGCTCTGGTGAGGTAAACCTTTCCGGGGAAACCCCGTTTCGGCAAAACAGGGAGAGCGCCGGAATGGTCCACATGGGCGTGCGAGAGCAAGACCGCACCCAGGGATTTGGGGTCAAACCCCAGGTCGCGGTTGCGCCGGACCGCTTCGTCTCGCCTTCCCTGAAACATTCCACAATCGAACAACAGCTTGAAGCCCGGCATCTCCAAGAGATGTCGGCTGCCGGTGACCGACCGAGCGGCTCCGAAGAATGAGAGTTTCATGCCGTGTGTATTCCATTGTGCCGTGCGATCAGGTCCCAAACTTCTTGAGCCGTCTCGGCATAGTGAAACAGGGTGAGGTCTGCCTGCGTGATGAGACCGCACTCAACGAGCAGTTCCCAGTTGATCACCCGCTTCCAAAAGTCACGCCCGACCAATACCACGATGATGCTTTTGGTTTTGCCGGTCTGAAGCAGAGTCAGTGTTTCAAACAATTCATCGAGCGTCCCGAAACCGCCGGGAAAGACGACGAGAGCCCTCGCACGAAGCAAGAAGTGCATCTTCCTGATGGCAAAATAACGAAACTGAAAACTGAGCTTCGGCGTGATGTAGGGGTTTGGGTGCTGTTCGTGAGGCAGAGTAATGTTGAGCCCGATCGATTTGGCGTGTACGTCGGCCGCCCCGCGGTTGGCCGCTTCCATGATGCCCGGCCCCCCTCCGGTTACAATAACGTAGTCGCACCGCCCGTTCATTTGGCACGTAGACGACACCAACCGGCTGAATTCTCTCGCCACATCATAATAGGTTGCGAGCTCGAGCTGCCGTTTGATGATGGCGACTCGTTGCCCCCGGATGCGATCGTCCGGAACCTGAGCAGCTTCCTCTTCCGCCAGACGTAGCGCTTGCTTGACAACCGACGGTTCTTGAAGCCTGGCGCTGCCGAAAACGATGATGGTGGACCTGATCCCTTCTTCTCGCTGAATCAATTCCGCCTTTAGCAATTCAAGTCCGATTCGGAGGGAGCGAAGCTCGTCTCGTTGGAGAAACGCGGTGTCTTGATCGGCCGGAATATAGGAAGAGGAAGGGAGGTTACTGTAGGGGGGCGGATGGTCGGATACTTCCTGCTCCATGGCCCGCCATTATAGCGGGGTCGGCTGAAACCGGCAATTCACGGAGGTAAACACTCACCTATTTGTAAGTATGGGGTTCAGTCTCTGAATGGCCAAGCCAAGAACTCCGACGAGCGTGAGTGAAAGGCAAACGCATGACCACGAACGAGCCAGTGGTTGTCATACGTTACTTGAAAGACATCCCTCCCTATTCCGCCACCTCCCAAATCGAGGTCAGGTGCAAAGAAGGGTATGACAAAACGAAATCCCCACCCGTAATTCGCTTTGAAATACTTACCATCCGTGAAATAGTAACGGGTCACGATTTCATCGTGAGAAGCGAGTATCTCGTTTGGTGCACCTAGTCTCTCAACGACCGCCGAAATATCAGTCTTGCCAGGTACGATAAAGATCACATCGTCGGTAGAAATAGTCTGATTAAGCGTCACTCGCCGCCAAGTGACGGGACCTTGCGAGCATCCGTTCAATGACACGAACGCCAGTGCTAGGATTAGACAAATACATAGATTTCGCAGCATCATGAAGCGATAGCGAATTAGTGGAAGGGCCAGTCGAAGGGCCAGAACTGAAACTCCAGGGGACCTTTTCGTTTGCCAGAGACAACTTCTTCTACTACTCCCGTTCCATTGAAGATCACAAAGATATCATCACTCTTAATGTTGGTACGCGAGAAGATGAACACAGACCCCGATTTTACATCGTAGTGGTAGTAATGAAATATTTCGCGACCATTCGCTTCAAGAATACGGTCCGGAGCACCCAGAACGGCGGCAACATCCGCTCTTGTGCTTATGCCCTTTTGAATTGTTGTGATATCACCCTGGCCTATCTCTTCGCCATAGTTCCCGCGGATAAAGGCACAACCTTGACACAGCAACGCGACGACCAAAAGACCGAGAATGCAGCTACTGCTTCTCATTGTTACTCCTTGTCGTATATTTTTCGGATCCCGTATGGCCAAGAACGAAATCCTGCTCATAGATGGTGTAGCAGGAAGGTCGGAGTCCCACACGCTGATAGACAGTTTGAGCTCTGCGATTGTCCCGTTCTACGTATAATCTGAGGCCGCAGACACATGGATCCGCCTTGGCTTTGACGAGAATATGGGCGTGCATGGCGCGAAACACACCCAGACCACGCTGATCCGGCACGACATAGACGCTTTGAATCCACCAAAAGGCGCCGTTCCGCCAGTCGCTCCATTCGTACGTAATCATGAGCTGGCCGACCGGCTTGTGGCTTGTGTCTCCTCTAAGTTCGGCAACGATATAAAATCCATACCCACGGTTTTTTAAGAATGCAAGGATCCCCTGGCGCAATGTCGCACGATCGAGCCGGCGACGCTCTGTTTCGAGTGCCATGGCGGCATTGAACAAAACGATGGTATCCACATCGTCCTGATGGGCCGGTCTAATGACGATGCCTTCAGAAGTCATGGCTCATGGAGAAATGGACGGAGATGAGTCGAGCCATCCGTTTTGGGGCCTATAGAACCCGGCTGAAAACTCCATTTTCATCGCATCCTCTACTGGAAGATTGATCGGCCGCAACACATGTTCCGGAATGAAGGCGAGAAAGCCTGTAAAGGGGTGAATCGCGGTCGGGACGAAAACCATGAAGAGGGTATGAGAGGGCTCAACCTGAACGAAGGGAGGCGCCATCCCCATCACAAAACCCAATGCCCAACATCCATCGCGAGGAAACGGAAAGGCGACGACCTTACTGCGGCCGAAGCGAGACCGGAAGTTTATAATGTCGGTCATGCCTTTCAATGTAAGATAGACACTCTGCACGAGCGGAATTTGTTCAATGCGGTGTTCCAATCTTGCCAACAAGCCTTGTCCGATCACATGATCGCCGATGAGGCCGGCAACAATGAGAAGTATGGCTAGTAGGAGCAGGCCGAGACCGGGGGTGGGATCCGACATGTATCGACCAACCACCCCATCAAGTGTGGTGAACAGAGTCGAGAGAATCAAGAACGTAACCCAGGCGGGGACCAAGACAATGAGGCCGGCTATGCAAGTCTTCCAAAATGCTTTGATCATGACAAGACGTCCGCGAAAGCATGTCGAGTGTAACAGAAATGGCTGAGCATAAGGAGTTCCTTCTGACTGCTTGCGCTTCATGCCCCCATCGATTATTCTACCTTCCGTGACACGGCGGGAGGCCGACGGTTATGAGCATTGACAAAGAGCTCTTAGCGATCCTTTGTTGCCCGGAGACCAAACAGGCGGTGAGTCTGGCTGAGGAGTCCCTCATTCAAAAACTCAATGCCGCTGTCGCACGGGGCGAAGTGAAGAATCTGGGAAAACGGCCTGTATCCGCCGAGCTCGACGCCGGTTTGATTCGCGCTGATCGGAAGATCCTTTACCCCGTCCGTGAGAACATTCCGGTGATGCTTATCGAAGAAGGCATTCCGCTCGAACAAATTCATTGACCCCGCGGATCACGCGTCACGTACTTCTTTACCGTTACATATTTCGCCGAGAAGGAAGGGGTCGTTCTCGTAGAGTTATGCTTCATCCCTTCCACGATGTGCCCTCATGTCGATGTACGACTCTCGTTGCCTCAGGCGATCGGGCTCTTATGCAGTCAGGTGGATATGGATCATTGCATTGTTTCACGGATAAAGAGAGCAGGTTGAACGGGCACCGTGACGGATACTCCGAGCAGTGGGGGATCGATTGATGACGCTAAGGATTGACAATCTGAACGGTCTTGATGGGATTGTCTGTCTTTGATCCCGTCGAGGTTCCACAATGGATGCACAGATACTCATACAGATTTCCGGTGGGTAGAACGAGCAGGAGTCGTTCTCTCGTCGGAGTGGCTACGCGGCACCGAGGACAGAACAGAAGCGAGGCATTGAGTGAGCTGAATTGCTTTTGTGGAGTCTCTGCAGAGGGGCGGGGCCGGCTTCGGAGAGTCCGGTTAGGCTCAATAGTCCGATGAGCACCTGGTCTGCGTGAGGAAGGAAGCATTCTGTAATCTTAGTGAGAATGGGAAGTGGGGGTCAAGGGTTAATCAATTTTCTTTGCGATAGACGGATAACCTGCGCCCTGCCAATGATTGCCATGCGGTAGCTCGTTAATCTGATGTCAGACGAGCGATTCAAAATTGCCCAGATTGGCTGAAGAAGACGGGGCCGTGCCTCTGTGGCGCGTGGAGAGGCAGGGACCCCCGTTATGATACAGGACCGGTTAAACCGTGGTCTTGGCGGACTCGATCTCAGTTGCTGTGATGAGGCTGGAAAGATAATCGGCAACGAAATTGAGAGCTTCCTCCCTTCCGTCGGCGCGCCGTCCTTTCTCTCTTCGCTGTACAGAAAGTTCATGCTCCAAATCGGACTTGACTTCCCCAAGTATCCGCTGGAGGGACGATGGTGTAAGGTTGGTATCCATGTCCTCTAACTCCTGACAACGATCGAGAACCCAATTGAGGCCTTCAATACGCCCGGCGTAATGCTCCTGCTCGGCGGTATCGATCCTTGCCATGGCGGTGGCAAAGGTCTGGGCTTCGTAAATCAAATTGTAGAAACTGGTGACGGCCCTTTGTAACGATGGATTCATAATACTCCTTCTCCTTGGGATGAACTGCAATTATACATGAGATTGGAGAGCCGACAAGGAGTATTTTTGCTGTGATCCTATGTGAACAGAAGGGAATGGAACTCGTTCATGAACCCATAGTAGAGGGATGCAAAATCTTTCAAGCAGTCCGGACTCGTTTCCTTCAAGCGTTTGAAGAAGAAAACCTGCGTGCGTGGATCGAGCTGCTCTAGAAGCTGGCTCAGCTGTGCCATAGAATAACTGCCTGAGGGAACGCTGAGAACATAGTGCACGAGACGCTCGACGAATTGCTGAGCGACATATTCACTATTGAGATAGCCATCCGGGAGTTTACCGGAAGCGAGAAACTCTTCAAATGGGATGGCCTGTGCAGCAAAAGGAACTGATTGCTGCTGCTGTGATGTCACGCCGGGAGTACTCCCCAATAGAAGAAGAATAACAAAAACGCCAATGATTCAAAACTGTACTGGACGCTGTTTATCTCGTCAAGTGTGCAGAAGATGCAGCGACGGTGAGCCGAAAGACCGTTACTCCCGGCTAGATCGGCTCTAGTACTTTCCGCAATACGCACATATATCGGTAGTCAAATGAGACACATGTCGACTTGAGAGGATGTATTCCTGGAAATGCTGCTGTATGGGTTCTGAAGAGGAGACTTGGAAATGAAATTCTTCGGTGAACGCCAGCTGCGGGCGCTGCTGGCGCAAGCGGGGGCGGCGTCGATTCACCGACGCCGCCCCGCCTGGAGCGCTTTGTGGGGTAGGCTTAGAGCCAGGTGACCCGTTCGGCGGGCCGGATATAGATCGGCTCTTCGACCTGAATGCGGGCCACTTCCTTGCCCGACTTGTTGAAGCCCAACACGGTGTCGTTGTACATCTCGAA
>JAICUC010000105.1 GCA_025936075.1 Nitrospira sp.
GCTGGCCCCGCTGCTCGGCAAAGCCAAAATGAACGGCATCTTCGGTACCAAGATGCGCTCATTGATTAAGCAAGCCAATCCGCGAGGCATCCGGGATATCGTGAGCCAGCAATTCGATCTGGTCGGGCACATCATCGCAGCCGGCCTCGTGCCGATCATCGAGCCGGAAGTCGACATTCACTGCCCGGACAAGGCCAAGGCCGAGCAGTTGCTCAAGGCGAGCATCCTCGAGCAACTCCATCACTTGCGGGCAGGTCAATCGGTCATGCTCAAGCTTACGCTGCCGGAGCAAGACGACTTCTACGTCGAGTGCGTCAAAAATCCCAAGGTCGTGAGGGTCGTTGCGCTGTCGGGCGGATATGGAAGGGAAGAAGCCAATGATCGCCTACGCAGAAATCACGGCATCGTGGCAAGCTTTTCGCGGGCGCTGGTGGAAGGGCTGAGGGCCCAGCAATCCGATGCGGAGTTCAACGCCATGTTGGATACATCTATTCAAAGCATCTTTGATGCATCCAACACCTGAAGCAGCCATGAACACGGACGCCATGAGACTTGCCCCTTCTTTTTTGCGGCGGACTTTGCACGGATGCTTGAAAATTTGTTGGTCTCGATATAGCGATTCGTTCACAAAAAGGAGCGATCGATGCAAATCGGCATGATTGGTCTGGGAAGGATGGGCGCGAACATGGTGCGGCGGCTGCTCAAGGAGGGGCATCAGTGCGTGGTCTATGACCTGTCGCCACAAATCGTGCAGGAGTTGGCCAAGGAAAACGCTGTGGGGTCTTCCACGCTCGCCGATTTCGTCAAGAAACTCACGAAACCGAGGGCGGTCTGGCTGATGGTCCCGGCAGCCGCGGTCGACAAAATGATCGCCGATCTCCTCCCCCATCTTGAGTCCGACGACATCCTCATCGACGGCGGAAATTCATACTACATAGACGACATCCGACGCGCCAAGGAACTCGCGCCGAAAGGAATCCATTATGTGGATGTGGGGACCAGCGGCGGGATCTGGGGTTTTGATCGTGGCTACTGCATGATGATCGGAGGCGAGCCGACAGTGATCAAACATCTCGATCCAATCTTCGCCAGGCTGGCTCCCGGCAGGGGTCACAGCTTGCCGCGTACGCCGGGTCGTGAGCGGGTCGGCGGGACCGCTGAGGAGGGATATCTGCACTGCGGCCCAAACGGCGCCGGCCACTTCGTCAAGATGGTCCACAACGGCATCGAATACGGCCTCATGGCCGCGTATGCCGAGGGACTCGGTGTCCTGCGCGCCGCCAACATCGGCAAGCAGACACATGAAGTCGATGCCGAAACGACGCCGTTGCGCGACCCTGAGCACTACCAATACGACCTCAATCTGTCCGACATCACGGAAGTGTGGCGGCGCGGCAGCGTGATCGCCTCATGGTTGTTGGATCTGACGGCAAGCGCCCTGATCGAGGATCCTACCCTCTCGACGTTCACGGGAAGGGTCTCGGATTCGGGCGAGGGACGCTGGACGATTAAGGCCGCCATCGATGAGGCTGTGCCGGCTCATGTCTTGACGGCGGCGCTGTATGAGCGGTTCAGCTCGCGCGGTGAAGCGGATTTTGCGGATAAACTGCTCTCGGCGATGCGCTATGCATTCGGCGGCCATGTGGAAAAATCCGCGAAGTGAGGAGGAGAAGCGATGGATGGTCTCCATTCGGACGCCCTGGTCTTTTTCGGCGCCACGGGCGACTTGGCGTACAAGAAAATCTTCCCGTCGCTGCACGCGATGATGAAACGCGGCGACCTGAACGTACCGATTATCGGAGTGACAAAGGTCGATTGGAACCTCGACCAATTCCGCTCGTATGCGCGGGAGAGCATCGAGCGTCACGGCGGCGGATTCGACGCGGCGGCCTTCAACAAGCTGTGCGATCTACTGCGCTATGTCGAGGGCGACTACAAGGACGCCGCGACCTTTCAGGCTATCCGCAAGGAATTGGGGTCCGCACAGAGGCCGATCCACTACCTCGCTATCCCTCCCTCGCTGTTCGGATTGGTCGTGGAACAACTGGCTAAAGCGGGCTGTGTCGAGAATGCTCGCATCATCGTTGAAAAGCCCTTCGGTCATGACCTCGCCTCGGCCCAGGAACTCAATCGGATTCTCCTCGGCTCCTTCAACGAGCACTCGATCTTTCGCATCGACCATTACCTCGGCAAGCGGCCGGTGCGTAACATGATCTTCGTTCGCTTCGCGAACGTGCTTCTGGAGTCGTTCTGGAACCGTAATCAGATTGACAGCGTACAGATCACGATGGCGGAGAATTTCGGAGTCCAGGGTCGAGGCGCGTTCTATGAGCAAACCGGCGCAATCCGCGACGTGGTCCAGAATCACCTCTTGCAGATCTTAGCGTATCTGGCCATGGAGCCGCCGGTGAAAACCGACAGCAACTCGGTCCGAAATGAAAAGGTCAAGGTGCTGAAGGCCATTCCACCGCTGGATGCGAAACATCTTGTCCGCGGGCAGTTTCGAGGTTACCGGAGGGAAGCCGGCGTGGCGTCCGATTCGACAGTCGAAACCTTCGCGGCCATGCAGCTGAGCGTCAATTCGTGGCGCTGGCAAGGCGTCCCGTTCTACCTCCGAGCCGGGAAGTCGCTCCCCGTGACCTGCACGGAGATCGTCATTCGTTTGCGCCGACCGCCGATTGTCTTTCCGAATTGCGATCCCGCGCAGAACTATTTCCGGTTCCGCATCAGCCCCGATATCACGGGTGCCTTTGGCCTGACGGTCATGGACCCGGAAGAGAAATTGATCGGCCGGCAGGTGGAACTCCTGGCGAGTCGTCATCCCGCTGCCGAAGAGATGAATGCGTACGAGCGGCTGTTCAGAGAGGCTATGGCAGGAGACGCGACATCGTTCGCCCGAGAAGATTACATTGAGGAAGCCTGGCGCATCTTGGACCCGGTGCTGAAGACGGACACCCCGGTCTACGAATACGAGCCCGGCAGTTGGGGGCCCAGTGAGGTCGATCAGAAAGTCGCGCCTCCCGGAGGTTGGCAAAACCCGATTGTGACAAGCTGAAGCATAACAGGAGATCGTGGTCCGTCTCTAACGGCAATCCTCATGCTGTGTGTGCCTCCTTTAGCAGAAGTATAGAAGGGATGGCTCTCTCTATTACGAATAGAAGCATGGGGACCGGCGGCCCGCCTCGCTGGAAAATGCGGCATGGCCGTAGGCCATGAGGTCTGAGCTTAGGAAACACAGGGGGCAAGGAGTCGCACGAGGAGCCTGATTATGGCAGTCTCACAATCGGATGCGCTCATCCTATTCGGGGCCAGCGGAGACCTCGCACATAGGAAGATTTTTCCGGCTTTGCAGGCTATGGTGCGGCGCGGTCGCCTGGACGCGCCGGTCATCGGGGTGGCGAGAACTCAATGGAGTCTCGAACAATTCAGAGCCCGAGTCGGCGACAGTCTGGCGAAACATGCCGGCATGGATGCTCAGGCTTCTACCAAGCTCTCGGGATTGCTCCGGTATGTCAGCGGCGGCTACGGCGAAACAGCGACCTTCAAGCGTCTACGGAAGGAACTCGGCGGCGCCGCGCACCCACTGTACTATCTGGCTGTTCCTCCCAGCATATTCGCGACGGTGCTCGAAGGGTTAGACAAGATCGGATGCGCGAGGGATGCCCGCGTGGTCGTCGAGAAGCCGTTCGGTCGAGATTTGAAGTCGGCGCAAGCGCTGAATCGCACACTTCGCGCCTCGTTTCCGGAGCAGGCGATCTTTCGCATCGATCACTATCTGGGAAAGGAACCAGTCCAGAATTTACTCTACTTCCGCTTTGCCAACCCACTCTTTGAAGGGGTCTGGAATTCCCGTCACATTGAGCGCGTGCAGATCACGATGGCGGAACGTGTGGGGGTGGCCGGCCGGGGTCGTTTCTACGAGGAAGCGGGAGCAATTCGCGATGTGGTGCAAAACCACATGTTGATGGTGATCGCGTGCTTGACCATGACGGAGCCGGCCGGGAACGATCATGAGTCGGTACGAGAGGCCCGGGCGAGCGCCCTGAAAACAATCCGGCCGCTCAACCCTTACGATGTCGTACGCGGCCAATTCCGCGGCTACCATCAGGAACAAGGCGTAGCTCCCGACTCGCAGGTCGAAACCTTCGCCGCGCTCCGTTTTTACGTCGACAGTGATCGGTGGGCGGACGTGCCCTTCTATGTGCGCGTCGGAAAGCGTCTTCCTGTGACAGCCACCGAGGTGCTGATCGAGTTCAAGCGACCATGCTGTCCCGTCTTGGATGAGTACGAGCCACCGCTCGCCGACTATATCCGGTTTCAGCTCAGCCCAAAAGTCTCAATCGCGCTGGGAACAAACGTCAAGCTTCCGGGAGAGGCGATGGTGGGGAAACGAACGGAGTTGGTCGCGCATCAAGGCTCAGGTGACGATATGGATCCCTATGAACGTCTTATGGGAGACGCCATGAAAGGTGATGCCCGGCTCTTCGCGCGCGAAGACGCAGTGGAAGCCGCCTGGCGCGCCGTGGAGCCCATCCTCACATCAGCGACGCCGCTGTATGACTACGAGCCGAACACCTGGGGCCCCAACGAGGCGGATCGGATCATCGGCGAGGGCGGTTGGCATAATCCGCAAGGAGCCATATAACCGAATAACCGAGCATCGCGGCGCGGGGTTGATCCGGCATCCGGATTTCATGAACGTTCGGACTTCCTGGGGCGGTCGCGATCCAACTGCCGAAGAGAGACATGAGCGGCCGGCGTGCATCTTGAGGAGAGCCATCGACAACCCTTTACAAGAGGGCAAGGAACCCATCATGAGTAAGCACCCATTAGTGATGCTCCGCGCGCTTCCCGAGGAATTGGAATCGATCGCGGAGCTGGCGCTCGATCTCAGGTGGACATGGGTCAATAGCAGCGACAGGCTTTGGAAGATGCTCGAGTATGTAGAGATCCTCTACCTTCCCGCGACCAAGACCTACCGCAAGCGGGCGGCGAAAGACGAAAGTTTGGTGAAACAACTCCTTGCTTGGCAAGCTGCGCTGGAACAGCACTGGCCGAGCATTCGCTTTGGAGAAGTGCGAATCGCGCGCGAAGGTGGATTGTGGCGCTTCTTGGTGTCGGTTTATTTAGGCGGGCTGGCGCCTGCCGCTGTCCGGGTCGAACTCTATGCCGATCCACAAGAAGGACAAGCCCCCCTGTGCCGACCATTGATCAGAGAGGAAGCGGCATCGACCATGCCGGGCTGGCATGTGTACCTGGGCAGCGTCAAGTCCGAGCGACCGTCCGACCACTTTACTCCCCACGTCGTGCCTACCCACCCTGAGGCGGCGGTCCCGATTGAAGCTCACCACATCGCATGGGCTCGGCAGTGGAGAACAGCATTGCGGACGTTGAGCAGCCGGGCAACCGTGCGGAAACACGCCGGCCTGGTTACACAACCAGTTTTTGCTCGAGCGCATAACGCGTGAGTTCCATGTTGTTTCTGAGGTGGAGTTTCTCGAGAATGCGCGCCCGATAGGTGATGATGGTCGTCACGCTCAGAGACAGTTCCGCGGCGATTTCGGTGCCTGTCTTGCCCGACGCGATCAGGCATAAGACTTCCAGCTCGCGGTTGCTGAGTTGGTCGCGATGCATGGCGGGAACGCCATACGCGACGGCCAGTTGCTCGGCAATCCGGGGGGTGACGTAGTTGCCGCCGCCGAGCACTTTCTTGACGGCTTGTACCAATTCGGTGGGAATGGCCGTTTTGGTGAGGTATCCATTGGCGCCGGCCTTAAACATCCGTAATGCGTACTGTTCCTCCGGATACATGCTCAACACAAGGACAGGAAGCCTGGGATGTTCGCGTTTGACCTCACGAAGCGCGCTGATGGAGCTTCCTCCCGGCATATTGACATCCAGGACGACGATATCCCAGGATTGGGTCCGAATGAGCTCAAGCATTTCCGAGATGTCGGAGGCTTCTCCGATTGTGATAGGCATGACCTTGCTCAAGACATCTTTGACGCCTTCCCGGAGAACAGGGAAATCATCGACGAGCAGAATCTTAAACATGAGGCCTCCGTCGGTTCGTGACGCCGACGGCCGAGAGACAGTCGGTTCGAGAAGCCTGTCGAATCAACAGCCTAGCCGGATAGTTCGGCATCACACATCTCCTTGTGCGTATGAGCGGTCGGCATTCGCACCGTAATGATCGTCCCTTTGCCGGGCCTCCCCGTAATATGGACTTCTCCTTCAAGGAGTTCCGCCCGCTCGCGCATGCCGAGCAGCCCGATCGACATCCGGTCGATAAGTTTCTCGGTCGGAATGCCTTCACCGTCGTCCTCTATCTCAAGTAGGACTTGATCCATGGTCTCGCCGAGCCGAATGGTGACACAGGTGGCATGAGCGTGTCGAGCGACATTCGTGAGAGCTTCTTGACAGATTCGAAACAATGCCGTGGCCCGTTCGGAATCGATCCGCGGATCATCCGTCTCGATGATCACATCACAACGAATTCCGGTTCGCGACCTGAATGCATCGGCCTGCCACTCGATCGCCGCGACAAGACCCAGGTCGTCCAGCACGCGAGGGCGAAGATCGGCGGCGACACGCTGCACCACGGTGATGGTCTGATCCAGGGTTTCATCCATCGAGGCGATCCTGCTCTGCAATGAAACGGCCGCCGTTCGCAAATCAGCCGCGCCGAGCAAATCCCTCATCTGTGCGAGGTCCAATTTCAGACCGGTCATCAGGACCCCCATTTCGTCATGGATCTCTCGCGCAAGCCTGGTCTGTTCTTCTTCTTTCACCACCTCGATGTGACGGGAGAGCATACGCAATTGCTTGAGCGACTGCTGCAGTTGCTCGTGGGCTTCTCTCCGTTCGGTAATGTCCTGTCTGGTCCCAAGGATCACGGCCGCCTGGCCATTGGGGTTATGCTGAAGCAC
Organism: Nitrospira sp.; assembly: GCA_025936075.1. Lineage (GTDB taxonomy): Bacteria > Nitrospirota > Nitrospiria > Nitrospirales > Nitrospiraceae > Nitrospira_D. The sequence goes on from JAICUC010000105.1 coordinate 6,930, forward strand.
CGCCTGGTCGAGAAACCACCGATATGTGCCGTCGGCGCACTGCCATCGATACTCGCAACTGAGGCTCCCTCGATCGGCGAGCGTGGCAAAGGTGCCGAAGACCCGATCGCGATCGTCAGGATGCAGTCGGGATGCCCAATACTTGGAATCTTCGGTAAACCGACTGGGAGGAAAACCGGAAAGCGACTCGATGTTGTCGCTGACCCAAACTACTCCGAATGGTTCGAGGCCTTCCGCTTCATAGAGCGCGATACGCACGCTGCGAAAGATCTGCGCGAGACGGCTGTCTCGGCTTCTTAACGCCTCTTTCGCCTGTCTGTGGTCCGTAATATCCAGCATGCAATTCACGGCGCCGCTCACTTCTCCCGCCTTATTCCTGATCGGGACAGGATTGACCAGGACCATGCGGCGGGACCCGTCCGGACGTTCAAGGATCACCTGTCGATTTTCCTGAGAGAGGCCCGTGCGCAACACCTGGGCGATCGGGGCCTGTTCGTGAGGGAGGACGGTCCCATCGGGAAGATAGAGTCTTGGCGCCCCGCAAAAGCGTTCGCCGGGGTCTCCACATCGAGGCTCGCGCCCCCACAACTGAGCCGCGCACCGGTTGTAATGAAGAATGATTCCGCGCACGTCACAGACATAGACGGCGACGGAGAGCATATCGATCAATTTGCGGAAACCGAGTGTATCTTCCCTGAGTGTCGGATTGGTCCTGGAGCGGTCTGTCCTCTCCGCCTCCAGTTGCACGCACCGGTCCTGTAATCGGCGGACGAGTCCGTCGCGTCGACGGATGGAGCCGAGCTCCTGTTCAATCATGGAAGCGAGTTGCGCGACGCTTGCCAGACGTTCCGCCGTCACATTCTCCGTCGCAGCGCAGACATCGATCGCCGCGATCACGCCTCCGTTCTCGTCATGGATGGGCGCGGCGGTACAGGTGGAGTCGTGGAAGTATTGGATGAAGTGTTCAGACGCGATCACGGTGACGGGCTGGCCCGTCACCAATGCCGTCCCGGCACCATTCGTGCCCATGGTGTGCTCCGACCAATCATAGCCCGGAAGCAATCCTACGTCCCGCATGGAATCCGAATCGTTCCCCTGGACATACAGAACAATGCCTTCTCGATCGACCAGATAAATCACATGTGCGAGAGGTTCCAGAAAAGAAGAAATCAACCGCAGATGCCGCTGCGTGATCTCAACCAATTCTCGGTTCCGGTCCAGCCGTTGCCTCAGCTCGTCCTCGCCGACTCGCCGAAGCGTGACACGCGCAGGTTCCGCAGCTACCCCGGCCCTGAGACATCGGGTCCATGAATCCAGGATCATCGGGCGTACAGCGCCCTCGGTCGGCAAGCCATGGGTAAACCGTTTCCACTCGGCAAACACCTGGGATTTTTGCATGATGTCCTCATCCTTCTTTGCCTTAGAGAAGAGGACAGACCTCGACATCTGGGCCCGGATAATGGAATGTATTCAGGCTCTCTATCGCAGGAATGACGTCTCCCCTCCCTCTTCTTGTTACAGCTCAATTGATGATGGTTTCGCGCTCAGCGAAGAGCCTCAGTTCCATTCGGCAGCCTCGATCTCATCCGGCTGCCGGAAACAGCATCAATATAGAGATGACCGTGTGCGCTGCTCATTACGCGCCGACCGCAGCGATAACCCTTGAATGGAATTTCCTCAGTATCCATCCCATGACGTTGGCTCGGTTAAACTAAGCTAACATGACAATCTGTTCACCTAGGACAATACCCAGGTCCCAAGCCTGAATTTTTGAGTGGGGGCTTACTTCATCACGTTCTCAGAGACAGTGAGAATGTGGCAAGTCTTAGTCCGTCTCGAATGGACGGCAGAGGCATTGTGAACTTACTCGGAAAGAGTTTTAAAACCAAAAGGATGGGGAATGTACGACACACCCATGTTGAGAATGAGTCAGCCATCAGACCGTTATTCGCCTTTTACACTGTGCGCGTGGGGCGAAAATGCTCGAAGAAGATGAGCAGGATGGAGGATCAAGAATCCAAGGTCTACTATCTCCCCTTTCTGACTTGGCTCGCTTAAAAGGAGTTCAGACCTTGCGTAAAGGTCAGGCAGCTATGGTCGTTATGTCTTCTGATTCTCTCCGCCTCTAACGCAAGATCGACACCGGTCGGTCGCCTTAAGCAGTTCGAAGCAGATCGGGTGCGTCCCGGCAATTCTTGTCATCATGGCACATCATGTCCACGAATTTACGACATCATCGAACCTATAAACTGCGATAGTACGATGATGCGATAGCGGCTATGTTTCTTGCTTGAGCTAGTGAACCTCATCCTTTTGATAAGATGTTGATGACGAGAAAAAATGGACAACATCCGATTCCGAAGACATCGACCATGAAGCGAGAGTTGCCCACCTCGCGTTCCGCCCACCCCCAGCGCCTATTCTCGAAGCGAGCCGACCGGAACAAGTTGAGCAGCAAGGTCGGGAGGCAGCCCTCAACCGATCGCAATAACCTCTCTGCTCGGGTTCTGGTCGCGGTTGACGGCTCCAAGGATTCAACCAGGGCGGTGAAATATGTGGGGCGGCTTCTGCGTACCACTTCCGATGTAAATGTCACGCTCTTTCATGTTCTCAACCCGGTGCCACCGGTTTTGCGGGAGCATGGAGGATCCGAAGATCCTGTTCGTGAGGAACAGTTAGGCAAGCAACTCCGGAAAGATCGGGAGACCTGGTATCGGAAGGAGCGGAGACTGGAATCCGATATTTTGTCGAAGGCTCGTCAGACGCTCGAGAAGACCGGTTTTCGCGCCTCTCGGATCCGTCTGAAGTTCGGCTACGAAGACGATGTCGCCGGAACCATTCTCGAAGAGGCTCAAAAAGGCCGTTATCAGACCATCGTGGTCGGCCGGCACGGCGTATCAGGACTGAAAAAACTCTTTTTCGGAGGCATCACACGGAAGCTGCTGCAA
>JAICUC010000147.1 GCA_025936075.1 Nitrospira sp.
GACCTCAACCCGACAAGTTGCCGCTCATCTCCCTAGTGACATACCTCACTTGGAGCGGATTGTGGCGTCAATGAGGTTTGCCTCAAAGATGGTTGTGCCACGATCGACGCAAGGCGCCGTATCGACTCGGCAAACAGCTGAAACTCTTCGCGAGTGAAGTGGATCGTGATGGAACCTAACGTCACATGCATCTTGCCGCACCCGCAAAGGACCAGCTTCATCGCCCCATCGGTTGATAGTGTATTTTTCACGGTGTCTTCCCCTTTCATCGATCAATATTCGGCATTATCTGCAGGCGCCACGATTCGTCAATCTGACGGCTCGACTTGACGATACTTCAGTCTCTCTGTGAAACCAGCCGCAGTTCACGCATCTCCTCCGACTCGCGTGATAGTAATCGAGCACTTGCTCGCGGACTACGAAGCCTCCGCATCTTCGACATGTTGATTTCATGCTTCCCTCCTATGAGAATTCTCACGATGTCCACAAGCACGACGTTTCAGCAAAAGATAGATCCTTGATGACGCATGCTGTTTAGCCTGAACTGACATTGAGCCTCCATCATGCATTTCCTTTAACTCATTGGCCTCAATAACAAAGCCCAAGGCGTCTTCCGACGCTTTGGGCTCTGGTCTTCAATGATCTCTGGCCTCATACCAAATTGTAAGTGGATGGTAGGAACCTGCGCTGTTGCGCAATAATTTTGATATGGCTTCTCAATATCATTTAAAAGCAGTGCTGTCAACAGGTTTTTTGTACCTATTGAGAACCGGCGCTGAGGATAAAGTAAAACGATGCCGCCAGGGGAATGAGTCGATCATTCCTACGCAAGAGCGTTTATTTATACAGCAGGAGTGGAAAGGCAATCCAGTTCGTGTCGATTGTCGATCACAGCAGTGGGTCCGCTTTTCCTTCCAGCTCTATCTGACATAAAACTCCAGCTTGATCGAGCCAAAGAAGGTAGGTGAGAGTTAAAAAAGATTATGAATGTTGGTCAGAACAGCACGATGACTCGATTGTATATATGGTCCAGGTTTTTTACTCGAGCGGCATCAACGCTTCGACTGTCGCATCAGTCCGCCCGGTACCGGAACGGCTCTTCGACATGGGCATATGTGAGCGTTATCAGTCCCTGTGTTCCATTGTCATCGACTCATACTTCCGTCCATTTCACACAATTCGGTGTCCCACAAAAAAGCCCACCCGCATCTCCAGGATACCATGGACTCGGTTCGTGAAAAACGCTGGTCTCAGCGACTGAAAATAAAGTCATAGTCCAGCCTCTCTCAAAGCTTGATGAGGGTCAGCCCCCCTGTCTTCGGTGAGCCTGCCGTTTCAGCCACCACATGCGCAGCGCAGTGACGTACAGCAGGAGCGGGATGAATCCGGCAATGAAAACGACCCACCGTCCCGTGAGGCCGAACGCTTCGCCGTTATGCAAAGGGAAAAGCCAGGCAAGGAAGATTTCTCCGCCGGTGAACCGGTTCCAGTCATGAACGCGAAGCACCTTGCCACTGTATTGATCCAGCCATACCTGACTTTCGCCACCCGATGTCCGCACCTCGCCCGGCTGATGCAGCGCAACGTGATAGACTCCTTGGTCTTCTTGCGGCAGGCCGAGGTATCGCAACTCTCCATTGGGAAACACCTTCGTCGCAAATACGACCGCCTGCTCGGCGGATAGAGGCGGAGCTCCCTCGCTTGGATGCGAACGAACCTCCTCCTCTTTCGGGAACTCCTGGACGGGGGAAAAAAGACGAACGATCGGGACAACGTAGTCGCCAAATTCCAAATAGACACCGGTAAAGGCCAACATTCCCAGAATAATCGCGCTATAAAATCCGCTGAGCTTGTGCCACTCATAATGCCGGCGAATGGGACCTCTGCTCGACGTGAAGGTCAGTGCCCGATGAAGGCGACCGTGGCGGGGCCACCAGAGATACAAACCTGTACTGATCGAGACAAGCAAGAAAATGGCGGCAAACCCTACGATCGTCGCTCCAACATCGTTCATCAGGAGCGACACATGCAGATTGTAGAGAAACGAGACCAAATACCCACCCCATTCGCGGTCCTTGGTCAGCACGACTGCCGTATACGGGTCAATGGTTACTTGGATCCACCGGAATTCATCTGAGTTGTCCGTTTGCACCTTGTGCCAGGCGAGGAAGACACCGTGCCGGTGCAACGGCCATTCGAGGCTATCGAGCACGCCGCCTACAGGACCGGCCGCCTTGGCCGCCGCGACAATTTCACTCAACGGTCGGAAGGTACCTATACCGCTCGCCGTCATCAATGTCGGATTCAACCACTCATCGATAGCCTTATAGAAGACGAGGAAGCTGCCGGTGAGGCTGATCAATACAAATAACCCGCCCCCGAACAGTCCGAGGTAAAGATGGAGTTTAAGCCAAAATTTTCTCACCTTGAGACGATGCTGCGCAGGTGGCACGGATAGGTGGAATACGTGTGGAGGGCTAATTGGGTCTATCGAGGTCGGCTGCGTGATAATTGGCTCCGCCTGATCGGTGATCATGATAGTTCGGCGGTCGATACGACAATGGATCCTCCCTCTCAATACGACGTGTGAGCGAGCCGCAACCTCACCTTGATTTCTCACGCCCGATCATCCGAGGCCCTTCGTCAGCGCTGCCGCATAGGGCAATAGACTCGACGATCGCAATACCACCGCCTCGCGCTGATAGTCGGTCGCCAGGTTCGCCGCCATCCGAAAGAGATAGGCTTTGCGGTTGCGAATGTCTGGCACATCATGCTGTGTCGTGATCTTGACAAACAGTTCGTGCATCAGATCCTGCGCTGTAAGCGCACCTTTCAACCGCCGCAGGATTCGCAGACCCGCCCTCGTCTCTCGCGGCCGTAAAGCCGTGTTGGCTTCATAGACCCATAATCTAGGAGTGGACTCACTACGGCGAAGGCTACCGGGCGCCGTCAGGGTGGTGGTTTACCGCCGATGGCCGATGCATGAATTCGGATGAATCGCCTACAGCGCGCACATTTGATAACCAGGCTCTGACCTTGCCAACGGGCCATCAGCTTCCCGCAGTGGCACCGGACATCCAAGCCCGGTGAGGTCGGCGTGTGCGACTCACTCATGGTTCTGCCTCGTCCGACATGACAAGGAGATATCTAGAGGAAAATAAAAAGACATGCGTCTCTCCCTTCGGGTCGACTCGGAGCAAATTCAGAATGGAGTCTCGTTCGGCATGCTACTTGTCAAGCGCAACGAAATACGGCTACTTAAATGCCAGCTTCTTCAGCTCGGCCGCCGGCAATTCGACTTCACCGAATTCGGATTGCCCTTTGAAACTGCCTGCGACGGCCAAGATAAATTCCCCCGTCTTGCCGTCGTTGAGCGTAATCGTCACACTCGGCGCTGCGCCGTTTCCGGATGGCTTGAGATCGATATGTTTGATGCCGTCAAACTTGATCTTGACTGTGGCAGTCCCACGCTTTACCGGTAATTCACGAAGCTCGTGCGGCACGAACGCGGTTTCGCTGATTTTCTCTTCATAATAAAAGACGACGTTCTTGACATCGGTCTCAACATTCTTCGCATCGACCGCCATGGCATGGAAGGTCTTCTCGCTTTTGCTCTGGGCCCAGGCATGATCGCCGAATAGACAAAATGCTCCAATGACGGATATAAATGACGCGGTGCGGATGATTGAATAAATGATCGTCTGGCGATTCATTGTGATTCTCCTTTGTACGTGTTTCATTCGACTAGAGTTTTTGCTCCGCCAATTACCCTTCCAAGCGATAACTGATCGGAACCAGAATGGTAATCTGCGACTTCTCCAATTGATGTTTGAGCGTCAACGGGGAGGCTTTCCTCATGACCGCCAATGCCTCCTCATCCAGCAGCGCGTGGCCTGAGCTTTCAGCGACACTGAGTTCTCCGACCGTGCCGTCCGCTTTGATGACCACCTGTACGACGACTCGGCCCTCCCAATGATTTTCACGTGCGATCCTCGGATAACGTTTCAATTCTTCGATCCGTTTCCAAAGCATGTCCCGAAGCCAGCCGTAGTCCGCCTGCGTTCTACGATAATGCACGAGTTTCTGTTGGACCTTTCGTTCTACTGCGACTTCCGTAGATTCAAAGCGCTGTTCGACGGTCGGCGATTCGGATGAGACGACCGGATCCGTCATGACGACCTGAGAGGTGATCACTTGGCTTTCCGACGATTCTACGGGAAGAGACTCCATTACCGGTTCAGTGTTGGCAACCACGTCCTTCACGACTTGCGTCGTTTCAATAGGGACCGTTGCCTCGTAGGGAGTCGGAGGCGGAGCTTGTTGAACAACCGGCTGAGTGGCTGTTTTGATCGGAGGTTTCGGTTTAGCGGGTGAAGGAGACGGCTGGATTACTCGTTCAGCCGGCATGGACTCAGGCTGAGTCGGTTCATCAGTGGGGGCCGGTGCCTCCACCATTGAGATATCCCAATGAAATGGTTCTAGCAGAATCGGCTGCTCGATCTTCGCCATGATAAGCATCGCGCTGGCGAAACCTAGGAGATGCAGCAGTACGGACGCCATCCACCCACGTGCTTGCTCAGGAACAGTGCTCGCGCTGATGCGATTGAATTCGATGGTGGTCATGATCGTAGGACCTCCAAACTGACCTGTCGAAACCCGAGTCCCTTGACCTCATCGACCACGGTGACAAACCGCTCCAAAACCGTCACGCGATCAGCCCGCAAGATGACCGCCGATTCTCGAGAATGCCCGTTCAGGACAGCCGCCAGCCCACCCTCCGGGACTGGTTGGTCGTTCAGAAACAGTCGGCCATCGGATGTCAGGGTCATCATCAACGGCACATCTCGATGATCGTTCACCTCCTTTGCCTTCGCCAGTTCGACCGGAACGTGACCCGTCGAGATGAACGTGGCTGTGGTCAAGACAATGACCAACAGCACCAGCATGACATCCACTAATGGAATGACATTGATCTGATTCAGTTCACGCTCCATGCTGCACCTTGTATAGCGTGAGGAGTTCGGTGACACGTCGTCGAAGAATATTGTTGAGCACAACGCATGGAATCGCCACCAGCAACCCAATAGCCGTCGCCTTGAGCGCCAAACTTAATCCGACCATAATCGCACCGACCGCCATCGTCCCCGAGGTGCTCATCGTATGGAATGTCAACATGATCCCCAATACGGTTCCCAAGAGCCCAATATAAGGCGCATTGGCTGCCACCGTTCCGATCACGACCAGCCGTTTTGTCAAGGCTATTTCCATGGTCTGAATGTTCTCGAACTGATGAGGTGTAACACGTCGAAAGTAGAGCCACCGTTCCACCGCCACGGCAAGCGCCCATAAACTCAGTACGACCAGCAGCCCGATAATTCCGTAATCCACCAGCTGTGTAAGGATGTTCATGTAGTAAAGACCTCTGTTACAGGATGATCAGAATTTCTTAATGCCGTTTAGAAGCCCGCCGTGCCCTTGGATCTTGCCAAGCCCAGAAAAAAGCCCATGGCCGCCTAAAAAACGGCGGCCATGGGCTCTGGACGTAAAGTACTCTGGCCTCTAACCGAGGTCTATGTCATAATGGCCTCGGACGTGATTATGATAACTAGTATCAATAATCTACGAGATCGTATTTTGTCAATCCCTCAATTCAGAAAAAACTCATCATGCGAAAGCCGACTTCTTAGACCGGTCTATTACAGATGCCCGCACAGATGCGATGTTCCGTTGATTAAGCCACCACCATCGTTCACCGTCCGATCGAACTTCCTCTCGACTCATAACTCATGCTACGATTCTCCACGATGTTAATCGATACTCATACCCACTTGGATGATGCCCGCTACAATGAAGACAGAGAGGCTGTCATCACTCGCGCTCGGAATGCCGGAATCGAGGCTTTTCTTACCATCGGTTGCGATTTGGCAACCAGTCAAGCGGCAGTTGCCCTCTCAGAACGATACCCATTTATCTATGCCTCCATCGGCATCCATCCGCACGAAGTGAAACATGTCCGAGACACCTGGTACGATACCTTCCGTCATCTGGCAAGAAACATGAAGGTTGTGGCTTATGGGGAAATCGGACTGGACTATCATTACAATCACTCTTCCCCGAAAGAACAGCGCGATCGATTCCGTGAACAGATTCAGGTTGCACGAGAACTGACACTGCCCGTGATCATTCATACGAGGGAGGCACAGGAGGATACGGTTACAATTCTGAGGGAAGAGAGAGCGTCGGAGATTGGTGGGGTATTTCACTGTTTTTCCGGAGATGGCTGGCTGGCTAAAGAAGCCTTGGATCTTGGGTTCTACCTGTCGTTTTCGGGAATCCTGACATTTCAGAATGCGACACCGTTAAGAGAGATCGCTAAAAATACTCCCCTTGATCGCGTCCTGATCGAAACCGACTGTCCGTATCTCACTCCTGTTCCTTACCGGGGAAAGCGTAATGAACCAGTCTATGTATCGCAGGTGGCCAAGCAGCTTGCGGCGCTCCATCCGGAACTTTCCCTGGACGAGGTCCAACGAACAACCACCGTCAATGCCAAACGGCTTTTCAAAATCGCCTGAGCCGGCGGTCTCGCTGCCTCCGCGCCTTTGGAAGCTTGCGAGGATTTCCTTTCTTCTCCGATCCGCGCTTTGAGCGAGCATTATCTCCAGAATCCAGCTCTTTATATGGTATGGTGCCGGCCGCCTCGGATGGCAGATGGAGCTTACATGCAAACTCACGAGCACCCATGATAAAGGCCCCATGGGCTCTAGCCGAATTCACGATCTCATGATCGGAACTGACGACCGCACAGTCCGCCCCATACTCCCGTGCCAGCCGTTGGATGACCTGATCCGCTCGCTCACCCCGTTTTGAATAGATTATCTGGACTCCGGCACGATGTTCCCGCTGTTCCGACGGCTGCCCCCGCTGCCAGCCGTCGAATACGACGGTGATGAGGTGATTCTTTCGATGCCGATAGGACGCCAGATCTCGCACCAACATTTCGCGAGCCGATTCAAGGGAGCCGGAGAGGTTTCCGGCACCGGCCAGCACATTATACCCATCGACGATCAGATGCGTCGGCATACCTCACGCTATCGTGGTCATGAGCCGACAGTCAATCTGAATAACCAACTGGTGTAATTCTTGACAAGGGGGCGGACATCTGAGAATAGTTTCCCATTGTCTATTACTGAAAAGGGCCCATGCACGTACGAAGCGCTCGGCTGCTTTCAATCAAACCCCTCGCCCTCCTCTCATCCAGTGCCGTCTTCCTCCTGTCCACCTATGGAATCTTAAGCCAAGCGGTTTGGGCTTGGGCCCCCGAGGATCACCGTCCCCTGCCGGTGATGGCATCGAAACACAGCCACGTCAGAGGAACGACTGCTTCCATAGCCCCCGTTACCGTTCGGAATTTCCGTGTGATGACGACTCCTGAGAAAACCAGACTGGTGTTGGATCTCGATCGGCACGCCACTGTCATCGAACAGCGAGCCGCCAATCCAAGTCGCGTGGTGATTGCTCTTCCCAACGCCTGGCTCAGCAGGCCGGCACAAACCAAGGCCAGGAGTGGGACCATCCCATCGGCCTTTATAATCACTCAACTGCCTTCCCATGCTGTCGCCGTGTCTCTTCCGAGCGCATCGTTCCGGACCTATAAGCACTTCACGCTTTCCCATCCGCCTCGCTTGGTCATTGACGTGACTCCGCCCATTGCAGAAACCCCTTCTTCTACACTTGACTCGCACGAAGTCCCTCACCGGTCAGCCTCTCCTGCCGCGCAACCTATGACACTGCGCGCCAAGGAGTACACGACCATTGTGATCGATCCGGGTCATGGGGGGAAAGATCCAGGCGCACGGGGGATCCGAAAGACCGAGGAGAAGGATATTACCCTCAGGGTGGGACTCCAGCTTCGTGAGCTTCTGAACCGGCAGCCCGACATGCGCGTGTTGATGACTCGGGATCGTGATGTATTCATTGAGCTGGAAGACCGAGCCCGGTTCGCAAACAGCAATGAAGCCGATCTCTTTGTCTCCATCCATGTCAATTCTCATCCGTCACGC
>JAICUC010000278.1 GCA_025936075.1 Nitrospira sp.
GTACTCGCTATTCGTGACTCGTGAATCGTTAATCGTAGCTTTTCATCCATTGTTCTCTTGCGGTTAACGTTTACCGTTGTACGATTCACGTCCTCATGGAACTCTGGCACGATAGAATTCTGGTCCTCGACTTTGGGTCGCAGTACACGCAACTGATCGCCCGCCGCATCCGCGAAGCGCACGTCTATTCGCAAATTCTTCCCTGTACAGTCCCGCTGGCGACGATTCTCGCGTATCGGCCGCAAGGCATCGTCCTTTCCGGAGGCCCCTCCAGTGTGTACGAGAAAAAGGCTCCGATTGTCGCCAAAGAGCTGTTCGATCAGAACATCCCGATCCTCGGCATTTGCTACGGCATGCAATTGGTGACCCATCTCTCCGGAGGAATCGTCGCCAAGTCGACACATCGTGAATATGGCGGAGCCGATCTGACGATCGACGATGCAGAGGATCTTTTTAAAGGAGTCGGAACCGATCGATCGACCGCCGTGTGGATGTCTCACGGTGATCGCATCGAACGGATGCCGCCGGGGTTTCGATCGATTGCGCATACGAACAACTCGCCCGTCGCGGCAATGAAGCGGGACGATAATCAGCGCCGGATCTATTGTTTGCAGTTCCATCCCGAAGTGGCGCACACGCCGGAAGGGACGAGGATTCTCCGCAACTTCGTCTATGAGATTTGCGGTTGCAAACCGACCTGGACCATGCAGTCCTATGTCGAAACGGCGATCGGGCAGATTCGTGAACAGGTCGGCAAGGAGCGAGTCATCTGCGCGCTGAGCGGCGGTGTGGATTCATCGGTTGCGGCGGCGCTGACGCATCGGGCGATCGGCGATCAGCTCACCTGCATCTTCGTCGATAACGGGGTTTTGCGGGCCGGTGAACGTGATCAAGTCCAGAAGACCTTCGCGTCGCAGTTGCATCTCAATGTACGAATTCTGGACGGGACCACACAATTTCTCGCCGACCTGAAGAATGTGACGGATCCGGAGCGAAAACGAAAGATCATCGGCCGGCAGTTCATCAAGCGATTCGAGGCTGAATCCAAGAAGCTGAAAGGCGTCAAATATCTGGTCCAGGGCACGCTCTATCCCGACGTGATCGAAAGCGTCAGTTTCAAAGGCCCTTCGGCCACGATTAAAACCCATCATAACGTCGGCGGCTTGCCGGCGCGCATGAAGCTCAAGCTCATCGAACCGCTGCGGGAACTCTTCAAGGATGAAGTGCGGGTGTTGGGAACGGAACTGGGATTGCCGGACGAGATTATCTGGCGGCAACCATTCCCGGGGCCAGGTCTGGCGATCCGCGTGCTCGGCGCAGTGACGCCGGAACTGTTGGCGATTCTGAGGGCAGCGGAAGCAATCGTCGATCAGGAAATCCAAGGTGCCGGTCTCTATCGTGAAATTTGGCAGGCCTTTGCTGTCCTACTGCCCATTCGAACTGTCGGGGTGATGGGCGATCAACGGACCTATGAAAACGTCGTCGCGATTCGCGCAGTCACCAGTGTGGACGGTATGACGGCCGATTGGGCGAAGATTCCAAACGACGTACTGGGCCGCATGTCGAACCGGATCATCAACGAGGTCAAAGGCGTGAACCGGGTCGTATACGACATCAGTTCGAAACCACCTAGTACTATAGAGTGGGAGTAAGACGTGAATCGGTATTCGTTAAACGCAGGCAGAAGCCATCTTGCGGGTTACGTGTAACGATTCACGATGAACGAAATGGATGTCAGGCTCCAAAAGCTGATCGCCAGCACGGGACTTTCATCGCGCCGAAAGGCTGAGATGTTGATCATCTCTGGGCGAGTGTCGGTGAACGGCAAGGTCGTCACGGAACTTGGGACCAAGGTCGATCCTACCCGAGATCATGTGAAGGTCGATGGGAAGCATCTCACATCGGCCCAGCCTTTTGTGTATCTGATATTGAATAAACCCAAGAACGTGATGTCCACGCTCGATGATCCAGGTGGACGGACGACCGTGAAGGATTTCTTGCGTGGTGTATACGTTCGCGTGTTCCCAGTCGGTCGGTTGGACTTCGACAGCGAAGGGTTGATGTTGCTGACGAACAACGGCGAGCTCGCGCAGGCCCTGTTGCATCCGCGCTATCATGTGCCGAAGACCTACCTGATTAAGGTGAAGGGCGCATTGAGTAATGAAGAGATCGCTCGTTTGGAGCGAGGAGTCAAACTCGAGGATGGGATGACGAGTCCAGCCCACGTGAAGAAGGTGCGAAAGGTCGAGGCGAACTCCTGGCTGGAGATCACCATCCGTGAGGGACGCAAACATCAAGTCAAGCGCATGTTGGATGCCGTCGGGCATCCGGTGCTCCGATTACTTCGGGTCAGGATGGGGCCTCTCTCGCTCGGCAATCTGGAACCAGGGGAATTTCGGTTTCTGACGGATCGAGAAGCCAACGCGCTACGCGAGTTGGTCGATGAGCGGATGGCGTGGGTTGAACGGGGAGAGGAGCCGGCACCGAGACCGAAGCGGCCGGGCAGGGGAGATGGTTGGGCCAAGCCCGAGAGAAGAAAAAAGCTTTCAGGGAAGAAAGTGAAGGCGACATGAAGATCCGAACTCACCGCTGTGGAGAGTTAAATGCGAAACAAATCGGCCAGACCGTCGTCTTGAACGGGTGGGTTCAGCGGCGACGCGATCATGGCATGGTCATCTTCATCGATCTTCGCGATCGAACCGGCATCACACAGGTCGTCTTTAATGCTGAGCGAAACCATAGGGTCCACCAGGCCGCCCACGCCCTCCGCAGCGAGTGTGTCGTGTCGGTCATCGGCCAGGTCATGGCGCGACCGGATGAATCGAAGAATCCCAATCTCTCCACCGGAGAAATCGAGGTCTTCGCGGACGAGGTGGAAATTCTGAATGAGGCCAAAACACCGCCGTTCTTGATCGAAGACGAGGCGGAAGTGACGGAAGCGATTCGGTTGAAATACCGCTTTTTGGATTTGCGTCGGCCCAGGATGCAACGGCTGCTGAGTTTGCGTCACGGGATCACACAGGCCACCAGGGAATTCGTGAATGCGGAAGGATTCTTGGAAGTAGAGACGCCGATTCTGACCAAGAGCACACCGGAGGGCGCACGGGACTATTTGGTGCCGAGCCGCGTCAATGCCGGGCAGTTTTTCGCGCTGCCGCAGTCGCCGCAATTGTTCAAGCAAGTTCTGATGGTCAGCGGAGTCGATCGCTACTATCAGATTGCCCGCTGCTTCCGTGACGAGGATCTCCGGAACGATCGGCAGCCGGAGTTCACCCAGATCGATCTGGAGATGTCGTTCGTGGATCGTGAGCAAGTCATGGGTCTCATGGAGCGCATGATCGTAGCCATCTTTCGTGAGGCAGGCGGCGTGCAGTTGCCGACGCCCTTTCCTCGAATGACCTATGCGGAGGCCATAGGCCGTTACGGCTCGGACAAACCGGATCTCCGGTTCGGCATGCCGCTTGATGATGTCACGGCATTCGGCGCGTCGAGTGAATTCAAGGTCTTCAAAGAAGCGGCGACCAAGGGCGGTATCGTCAAGGCATTAATCGTGAAGGGTGGAGCGGCGTTGTCGCGAACACGCATCGACGCATTAGGCGAAACGGCGAAGAGCTTCGGCGCCAAGGGTCTGGCCTGGCTCAAGATTACAACGGAAGGTCAGCTTGAATCGGTGATCGCCAAGTTTTTGGATGCCAAGGCATTTGCCGCGGCATTGCCTCAAGCCATGCCGGGGGATTTGATTCTGTTCGGCGCGGATAAAGCCTCGGTCGTCCACGATGTGATGGGGCGGATTAGGCTTTTGCTGGGTGAAGAACTGAATCTCATCGACAAGACCGCTTGGAAGCCGCTCTGGGTGACGGATTTTCCCCTGCTCGACTATTCCCCGGAAGAGAAGCGGTATGTGGCCATGCATCATCCGTTCACGGCACCGCTTGATGAAGACCTGCCGTTGTTCGAGTCCGATCCGCTGAACGTGCGGGCGAAGGCTTACGACATGGTGCTGAACGGGAGTGAGGTTGGGGGCGGCAGTATTCGTATCCATCGACGCGATGTGCAAAGCAAAGTCTTCGATCTTCTTGGGATCGGCAAGGATGAAGCATCGGCTAAGTTTGGATTTCTGCTCGATGCGCTGGACTATGGTGCGCCGCCGCACGGCGGCATTGCGTTTGGTCTGGATCGATTGGTCATGCTGCTCGGCAATGCCGATTCCATCCGCGACGTCATCGCATTCCCCAAGACCCAGAAGGCGCAATGTCCTCTCACCGACGCGCCGTCTGCTGTGAGTCCCGATCAGCTCAAAGAATTGCGCATCAAGCTGGATGTGGTCGAATAGGGAGCGCGAGTCCGCATGGCCGGCAATATGTTCGGTCACATTTTCACGGTTACCTCGTTCGGTGAAAGTCACGGACCGGCCATTGGATGTGTCGTCGATGGTTGCCCACCGGGTCTTTCGCTTTCGACTGGAGACATCCAGAAAGATCTCGACCGACGAAAGCCGGGCACGTCCCGCCACGTGACCCAGCGTCAGGAGTCGGATACCGTTGAAATTCTCTCAGGTGTGTTTGAAGGACAGACCACCGGCACGCCGATTGCCCTGTTGATCCGCAACGAAGATGCGCGGAGCCGCGACTACGGAAATCTGATCGACACCTTTCGACCGGGCCATGCAGACTACACATACTGGCAGAAATACGGTATTCGCGATCATCGAGGCGGAGGACGGGCATCGGCCCGTGAGACTGCGGTTCGAGTCGCCGCCGCCGCCATTGCGAGGAAGTGGCTCA
>JAICUC010000257.1 GCA_025936075.1 Nitrospira sp.
CGGCACACCGAACACCTTCGCCACTTCCTCGGTCAACTTGCCGTCTGGACCGACCTCATAACTGGCTCGTCTCAATCCTCGCCCTACCACCTGTTCGCAGAGCAATTGGGACATAAACGGGCGAAGGCCGATAATGTGGGTCACCGTGTTGCAGTCCCACCCTTCGGTCAGCATGCCCACACTGACAATGCAGCGTACATCCCGACCAGGCGGATGGTCTGGGCGCCCGAGCTTGTCGGCCAATTCCTTGAAGCCATCCGGATAGAGAGAGCGGCCCACCCGATCAGTCGGCCAGGCGATCTTCCCGACTGTGTCGAGCGTCAACCGCATCCAGCGCACTTCATCATTCTTCGATTCTCCGGAATCCGACTCATGGACGACTTTGGAATCGACCCGGATCGTGCTCTGCCGGCCATCGTTTCTGAATCCTCCGACCTTCACGGGCGGAATCCCGGTCGGAGCCTTGTCTTCCGCCAGCCATTCATAGAGCACCTTGGCGATCTGAGTGTTCTTGCAGACCAGAATAAAGACCGGCGGACGCGGGTCTTCTCGACTCGCCATCCAATCTTCTCGTTCCTTCTCCCAGAGGCTGCCTAACATCGCGATCGGATGGTGAGCATACTTCAAGATGGCCTCGGGCTTCGGGTTCGCCTTCTTTCCTCCTCGTTCCGCCGGAGTGAGTTGGGGCAGTATCCAGTGCCAGATATTGAAATAGCCGGGAATATCCTTGCCCGTCGTGTCACGAACGGCGAGCTGAGGGATTTTCACCAGACCCGATTCGATCGCATCGATCAGTCCGAAATCGCTCACCACCCATGGAAACGGCCGATTCGTGTCCTGACCGACCCGACCGAGAAAATACGGCGTGGCGGAAACGTCAAGGCAGAAATTGATGCCGCCCAGTTTTTGAATTCGATCGAGCCCATCGACCCATACAGTGGCTTCCTTGAAAAAGTCCTCGGCTTCGTCTCCTTCCCCGAACAGATCTTCTTCATCCTCATCCCGCTCTTCACGCACGATGCGATACGCGTGGTGCGCTTCGTCGTTCATGATCAGGATGTTCTGCTTCCCGCCCACTTCGCGCCCCAGAATACGGTTGACCAGAGCGGTATCGCTTTCCACATAGCGGCGCGACTCCACCGTCACTTTCTTCAGCGCCCCATCCTTCTCTCGTTCCTCGCTGAGTATCGCGAGCAAACCGGCCGCCACTTGCCGTTCGAGATCGTCAAGAGTCAGATACCGAGTTCCTCGAGCCGTCGTCGTCTTCAGACCGATGGTGATGGTCTCTTTCGTGCGCACCTCGACTCCGGCCTTGGTCACTCTCGCGCCGACCCCGCCGGTTTGAATAGCTTGGGGTTCAAAGACATGCCAGTTGGTAACCAGGACACGACCCTGGGTCAGCAACGGCATCAGATGGGCGGGCACAAGGTCGCGCGAGCGATAGAGGCTCGCCTCGCCTCCTTCAGGATCCAATTCTTGAAGCCGGTTCTTGATGGTGACGTTGGGACAGACGATCAGCACCACGTCTGAGAATCTGGCGTCGCTGCGGTCATTGACCTTATTGAGGATGCTCCACGCCGCCAACATGCCCATCACCGTGGTCTTGCCTGAACCCGTGGCCATCTTGCAGGCGTACCGGAGAAAGCCGGCTTCGCCGGCTTTCCGCTTTTCTTCACTGACGTCCTCTTGCGGAATTTCGATGCCTTGCCGGAAGTCGGCACGGGCCTCAGTCAGAAAGACAATCGTTTCCGCCGCATCGAGCTGGGCGAAAAAGAGCCGCTGCGCCCGCCCATCGCGCCGCCACCACTGCAGCAACTCCAGTGTCGTTCTCGTCACGCCGGGGTAACCCTCAAGCCGCCACTTCTTCACCTGGGCCCGAATGCGATTCACCAACTTCAGTTCGATGGCCGTGCCGACAACGCGACCGGCTTCCGTGTCCGGCTTGGCCTTCGGATCGCGATAGAAGTACATCGCAGGACGGCGATCCGGGCGTCGCTCGGGCTGCTCACCTTCCGCAATGTGCCAATGCTCAGTGGGTTCGTCGAAGGGTAAATTGAGGATCGGTTCGGGGACTTCGTAGCCGCTCATCAGATGCCGGTCAGGTTTGCAAAACTGTTTGAGGAGTCTTTCTCCCCCGCTCAGTTCGGTCGAAGTCGGCGCCGAAGCTTACGATGACCAAATTGTGTTTGTCGGCAGTCACATATTGATAGGCATCATCGAAATCGAGTCCGAACTGCTTCGAGCACCGGGCAACATCACTGAGATCGGCCGGAGCCAGCCGGAGCAACGTCATGCGGCCGGTAAAGAGCAAATCTTCAACCGTCCGCAGGAAGACATCGTGTAGATTTCGGCGAGTCAGCAGGATGCCAAGCGAATAGAGCGAGAATTCAGTCAGGAAAAGCTGCTCCGAAGGAGCATGCCCCATAAATCGCTTCGCTTCTTCGGCATTGGCTTGTCGAAGCAAGACCTCCAGGACGACGTTAGTGTCCACGGGATACATCGTCGCCCCACCATTCGAGAATCTTGTGTTGCAAATCGACGGAGGTGTGCTGATCTCGCAAATCAGCAAGCGCCCCTTCCCAATCAAACTCCATTTTCCCTTTGGGACGGGGAACACGCCGATCGATCAAGAAATCGACAAAATCCTCCACTTCGCGGCGGAGATCAGGAGGTAAGCCTTTGATTCTGTCCTCAAGCGATGGCATCGCGTGGATTCTCCTTGGTATCAACCTGATACATCATCAGTCTCCCCTCCACTCCAGCGCTTTCTTTTGAAGCTCCAAGGACGTGTATTGGCCTCGGAATTCCTTAAGACCGCCGGCCCAATCCATACGCAAGTATTTTCGTTTCGGTTTAACCTTCGTATCGACCAGGTATTGGGCGTACTCCCGCACTTCATTTTGCAGCTGCAGCGGTAACTCTTTGAGCAACTCTTCCAGCGACTTCATGAGCCGCCTCCTCCGAACTCCATCATACTCTACGTCAACTTCTTTACCACCAGCAATTCGTTCCCGCGATCGTCGATGACTTTGACGGCAATCTGCTTGTGCTCGCCCGCTTCAAACGGAGCGCTTGTCGTCCCGGAGAGATGATCCCAGACACTTTCTTCGTATTCGCTCTTGAGCGCTTTCTTGAGATTGTCCCAGGCGCTGGTGCGGGGGAAGAACGCTTGCGAGACATGGAAACAGAGATCGTTGTAGTCGGTATCGAGGAACCAAGCCGGTACGTCGTTACCGCTGCGATGTGCAACGTCCATTGTAATCGGGTCGAACACGTCCAAGCCAAGCAGTTCGACTTGATACTGCTTATTCTTATTCTTGGCGACCTTGATCTCCGGTTGACCACAGACGCTGAAGATCTGGCTCGATCGCATATTCTTCAGCAGATCGCCCATCATCAAGTCCGGCGTGGCTTGCACATAGGTGGCAGGGACGCCCATGACCTCGGCGCACTTCTCGACCAGCGTGCGGGCGTTGGATTGGATGGCGAAGCCGATCACATAGAGATGGGTGTAGTTCTTGGCGTGCGCTTCGCGTGCCGCTTCATAAACCAACTTTTCGCTGACCGCCCCATTCTCCGGACCGAACACCATCGCAACCGGCTTCTCTTGTCCGTTCGCCACCAAGGCTTCGGCAGAGAGCGAGAGCGTCTTCGCCGGTGGACGGATGTTCTTCAGCGTGACCGTCTTGTTCCCTTCGAGGCGCAGTAGAGGACTCTTGCGCAATACTTCCAGCATGCGGTCCACGAATGAGCCGTGAGATTCGGCGACGCCTGAATCTTCGACACCGTCTCCTTCCCAATCGACCGGAGTTGGAATTGTGGCTTCCAGACAGAATGGTCCGGTCACGCGCGTGATGCCGCTTTCTACTTCAGGCCGATCCACCAGCACTTCTTCGGCAGGCGGCTCATTGTTGGCGATAGACTTGAGCGTAATGTGCGGGACGATCCCTCCGACCTCGTTGCCCTTCTTGTTCTGCTTGCGCTTGTAGATGAACCCGCCAGCCGGTCCACGTTGCTGGTCTTTCAACTCGTACCAAGGAAAGGTGGCGGTCAGAATTCGCTGGCGAGCAAGCGCCAGCGGCACGCGGCTGGTGTCACACGTAATCCAGCGCCGCCCCCACTGTTCGGCGACATAGGCCGTCGTCCCGCTGCCACAAGTGGGATCGAGTACGAGGTCGCCGGGATCGGTGGTCATGAGGAGGCAGCGTTCAATAACTTTGGTTGCTGTTTGCACTACATAAAGCTTGTTGGCAGCAAAACCTGCAATGGTTGTATCAGTCCAGTTGTTAGCCAGAGGAGAGACTAAGAAATCATCTAGAAAACGTACATACCGGAGTGTATTACCAGCAATCTCAAGTCTATTTGCCTTCGCGAGATTTTCTAGACCAGGCTTGTCTGTCTTGAATGTTCCTTTTCCCGGAGCAAAGACTTTGCCTTTAAAAGTAAACTCGCGCACATCTCCAAGTTGTGCAGGCCTTGAACTCGTTAGATTATCTAGCGAGTAAATTTTTGAACCGTGAGGTAGAAGGTCCGGATTGTGCCTTTCCTCCTCCGAAAGAAGCCGTCGCGTTCCGTCAGGGAGAAGGACGCGACTGTAGCCGCTTCCACCGTCTCCAATAAGATCCTTGTACAAATACAATTGTCTATATTTTGTTACCGACTTATCACGAGCATACCAAAGCAAATAATCTGCCGTAGCTCCGAGCAACTCAGTGGTTGCGCTAGTCGTTTTCACGAAAGTTATCAGTGCGCACAAATTCTCCGCCCCAAACACTTCATCCATCACTTCCCGCACATGGTGCAGATTCTCATCGCTGATCTGGACAAAGATACTGCCGCTCGGAGTCAAGAGATCGCGGGCAAGGAGGAGCCGGTCGCGCAGATAGGTCAGGTACGAATGCAAACCGAGTTCCCACGTGTCGCGATAGGCCTGGACCATTTCGGGCTCGCGGGTCATGTCCTCGTCGTCGTTGTGGGACACATCGCGCTTCCTGACGAAGGGCTGAAAGTTGCTGCCGAACTTCACGCCGTAGGGCGGGTCCATGTAGATCATCTGCACCTGGCCGCCCAAACCTTCGTAGTGCAATAGCGAGTTCATCACGACCAGCGAATCGCCCAAGACCATCCGGTTGGTCCAGTTGTCCTGATATTCATATGACTTCAAGACCTGATCGGTGATGGACCTCTGCGAATCGCCGAACAGGGCGAACATATCTTCCTGCTTGTCGGTCTTATGCCCGGCCAGCGTTTCAATGATGGCTTTGGTGGAGAGCCGCTCATGAATGAACAGCGGCAAGGTCGGCACGTCGAACGA
>JAICUC010000036.1 GCA_025936075.1 Nitrospira sp.
ACACCGGTTCTTCAACATCGAGCTTCAACGTCCTCCACGTAACCTGTTCGGCGAAACGCTGGAGCGTCCGATACAAGACGTTGCCTTCGGTAAATCCGCGACGCACGGAATCGGTCGCATACAGGACGAGCCGGTGATTTTCCCTGAGCGAAAGAAGTCCCAAACAGTGGTCCAAATCTCCGTTGGTCAACACGATGGCTTGGATCGGCGTGGAACGTGATCGGCGAGGATGGAGCGGACTAAAACTTTCGATCTGCGCATGAATTTCCGGAGAGGCATTGATGAGGAACCAATCCTCACCGTCCACGCTGAGAGCGATCGATTCCTCTGTTCGAGGGCTCGCGGCGATCAGTCCTTCCCGCATGCCTCCGCAATTCACGCAGGCGCAGTTCCACTGTGGGAATCCGCCTCCGGCGGCCGATCCTAGAACCCGGAGAAACATCACATCCGTCCGGTGCTATTCTTGACGGGCGGTGATGATCGGCGTTGCCTTCGATGGTCCGTTCACGTCGGGGCCGTCTCCGAAATCATCCTGGTACGAGTTGATTTCCGAGTCCATCTTTATTTCCGTAAACGAAGGCCCTTCCCAATTCATGGCAGTGGTCTCCTTCCTATGATGGGTCATGTGCCGATCGTCCCTTGAATTGCACAAAAAACATCGGTGCTCAGTAATTGTCTCGGCATCGTTCCTTCAATCCACGGAAGTACATGCTGCGCAACCGTTCTGCGGACGGTCGGATCCCCCTGGATCAAACCTCAGGAGCGACCCCACCGTGGCGGTCACCGAGAATTCAGGTCGGACGCTTCATGATCCTTCACTTACCCATTATTGAGATCCTGCATAGCCGAACCGGCCGTGATGAGGTCAGGAGTCGCTCCCAATATCGCACTCAATTTCATATGACCTTCGCCGTTGCAACGAGACTTGCCGCGGACAAGTCCTGAAGCATAGCGGTGGTCTTGCCGTCGAAATGGTCCTCGCGGTCGTTGAGCGCATCTCGTTTCGTCACATGCACAATGCCGTCTTTGTGTTCCGGCGGACTGTAGATCGTGTAGAGTTTCAAGGCCTCTTGTCCTGAGTTCAGGATATTGTGCTCGGTTCCCGACGGTATGACCACCGCTGTGCCGTCTCCTAGCGGATACTCCGTCCCGTTCAGATATGCGATGCCACGCCCTGCTTCCACTCTGATGAATTGATCCAACTGATGGGTTTCTGTGCCGATATCTTCTCCCGGCTTGAGGCTCATCAAGACTAATTGGCTGTGTTCAGCGGTGAACAAGACCTTGCGGAACATGTCGTTCTTGATAGTCGCTTCTTCAATGTTCGTCATGTAGTGTGCCATGGGGAGATACCTCCTCTTTCCGGAGGATTGGTTGTAGCCTTATTTCTATAGCCTCAACACCAGTAAGCCCCCTAGTCCGCATTACTCATGAACACATCTGCTGCAATCGCCGATCGCTGTTCCGACGAGCCTACCGCCGGCGAACTCGCTCCTCGAACCCTCGACATACTGCACGAGTACGCTTCCGGTTCTCTGGTTTCCGCGCGCAAGACACCGCCGCCTCACCAACTCGCGGCGGTGCCATAGAGTCTCAGATGTCTTGGGATCTCCTCTGCGTGGAAAAGAAGTCAAAGTCCGTCCTCGGCCCGTCGGCGACATCACCGTCGTCAAGTTGAAGGTTTTGATCATTATCCGAGGGAATTTCGACGTTTAAAATCCTGACATCGAACACTACGCGTCTTCCCGCCAAAGGATGATTAAAATCGATCTTGGCCATGGGTCCCGCAAGATCGACAACGACGAATGGAATGCCTTCTTCCGTCATGAAAATCATTCCCGGCTGAACGTCTGCCGGCAAGCGATCCCTGTTAATCTCCCCTCTTTTCGATTCATCATAAGGACCAAAAGCCTCTTCTGATTTGAGATCAATGCGTTTGTCTTCGCCTTTTTTCATGCCTGTGAGCGCTTTTTCAACGTTGGGCAACAAATCATGATGACCTTGTTCAAATAGACCGAGATTATCCGGAATAGTCAGATCGGATTCCGGAATCGTAATCGTATATTCCATGAACACGATGGCCCCGTCCGCAACCGGAGGATTTCTGTCCGCATTCTCCTGTGCGGAGCTGCCTGACATCAGCGTGGGAACCATTTTAGAAGATGAGAGTTGCGGCCCCAATGATGGCTTAGTGCCGAATATCAGAGGAAGAACCAAAAAGTTAATCATGATCGCGCTTGCCAGCGCGACCGATCGACTGCAAGGAATCGCAGATTTTAAAATTTGCATAAACCCTCCTTGAACCAATATTTCATGAATACCCGGTCTACTGCATACGCTTTGCCTGCCTTGTCAAGACACGTATGTTAATGGTTGGCAATTCACCGAGTGGGAGCCGAACCCTGTATCCTCGGACCATATTTGCTCACGTGTTGCCTTTGCTGAATGGTTCGCGTTCGTCATTTATTTGATTTCACTACGTGTGTGTGGAAGCGCACCACTAGGAGATGCCCAAGACCGCGCCCCGGGCCATCGACTCCGGTCTGTTATCGGCGAGCGATTGTGTAAAAGTCAGGCGGCGGCGCCTTTGTCGGCGTAGTATTGGAGCGGGTCAAGAGGATTTACAGTGGTGGCCTGCGGGCCTTTTTCGCCCGGTTCGATATTCAGCGTCACTTCCATGCCATCCATCTTCTCGAACTCCAAGTCATGCACCGCGTTGCGATGGAAGTACACTTCGGTGCCGTCATCCAGCATGATGAACCCGTAACCTTCCTCGGGAAAAAGCTTCTTGACGACGCCGCGCTCGGGAAGCGTCGCGACACGGACTTCGTGCGACGCCCGTTTCTCCTGCACGCTATCTAACTCAGTCCCCAGCGCTTCAAAGGCCCGGCGGATGGCTTCTTCGAAGCTGTTGTCCGTCTTGCGCGCCGTGACCGTATGGCCTGGCATCTGCGCGACAAGAACGGCTTCATGGGTGTCTTCGGCTTTTCGGTGATCGTGGCGCGCCAGCGTGGCGCGGAGATGCACCAGGCCGACTGACGGCTTCAGCTCGTCGGCCCGGGCCTTAATATCGGCGGCCCATTCGTCGGTTACCGTGATGCGGCGCCCTTCGATGTACAGATTCATGTTGCGCTTCTCCTGCCTCAACGAAACGCGGCCTAGTACCGATAGACTGCCGCCAACAAATGGCCGCGGGGAATCTCCTCCGGCTTCATGCCGTACACCTTGCCGTCCTGCCGGAGCGTCTGTGCGGCGGCCAGGTCCAGCAGTTCTTCATCACCCGGCTCCTCGTGAGCATGCTCTTCCAACGCGAGTCGGTTAAAGTCGAATCGTCCCCACCGG
Source organism: Nitrospira sp. (assembly GCA_025936075.1). GTDB lineage: Bacteria > Nitrospirota > Nitrospiria > Nitrospirales > Nitrospiraceae > Nitrospira_D. Next base: position 3,343 of record JAICUC010000036.1, read on the forward strand.
CGCAGGCCCAACGGGATGAACAAGGTTGCGATGCGCCCTTGAAAGGCCGCTGTGAGCACGTCAGAAAGCTCGTGACCGGCTCGCCCCTTGACGATCCCTTCGTGATACTCCGCGACGTCCTTGTCACGGGCTTGCTGGAAATGACGATCCGCGATGGACCACGCTTTCCGATGCAACTCGTCGTCACGAAGCTCGTCGGCATTGCCAAGAAGATGTTCCGAAAAGATCGGCGCATAATGGCTGATGCTTCTATATAGCGGTAGGAGATGCTCCACTCCGGCCAGCAACAGTGGGTCATGACGATCCCGCAGGATGTCGCAGACGACGCGGTCCACAGCTCGAAAGTATCGTTCCAGGTCGGCAGTCGAGGCATCGCTGCTCGATCCGTGGCCGTGAAAGAGCGCCGTTCCCCCACCGCTGCTCGTGCCGCTGGAACCCTTCGGCGCCAGAGCTTCGGATTGCAATTGTTTCTCACGGCGTTCATAGCCCGGCGTTTCAGTCATGCTCGGAGGCACGTCGGGTAAGGGCACCGCCTCGACGCCGTCGCGTGTGCAATCGAGAAGCCGCACGGCCTTTTGGCTCAGGGCGAGCACATAAAAGCGCGCCTCGTTGATCAACAGCGGCAAGAGCGGTTTGATATAAAACCGATCGGACACGGCCACAAATTCCGCCACCGGGAACGGCACCTGATAGGTCCGAAATACATTAGGTGAACGGAAGACGGCGAGCCCCTCGGCTTGGCGCCTCCAGAATGCCGAGTCCTCGACCAGCCCCGCGACCGGTTCCAACAAATTGCGGGCCTCGGCAGCACGCGTACCTTCATTGATTAACTGCTGTTCCGCCTGTCTCACGAGGTTCTTCAGCCGGATCGGATCTTGCCTGATTTCCTGTCCCGCGCGGTGCGTCGGCAGAAAAATGGAAACCGCCGGCGCCCGGCTTTCGTCCAGGAGGAATCTGAGCTGAAACCGCATGGGCGAACCGGTCATGAACTTCATCATATGTTATGCGGCAACCACTGCCATCTAGTACCATCCCTGGGAAGGCGGGAAATCATGGTGCCGTTGTGCAGCAAGCGGCCAACACGCCGGCAAGCGACGCTTCCGTATCATTCACCTGCATGCGGTATCCCACGGCCTTTCAGACAAGTTGTCCCGTGCGAGACACATTGTCTTTATCCATGCCTGCCGTAACAAATGTTTGCTGGGACTCCGGTATGGTAGGATGACGTGCTAATGGGCATCTATTTTGCTGGTGATGCGGACATGCGCAGATGGTCAGGCAGCCCATTCCCACTGGGAGCCAATTGGGACGGACAAGGCGTCAACTTCGCTTTGTTCTCGGAGAATGCCACGAAGGTGGAATTGTGCCTGTTCGATCGTGCCGACGATTCCCGCCCATCCGTTTGCATTCCGCTCGAAGAACGAACCAATCAAGTCTGGCACGTCTATTTGCCGGAAATCTTTCCCGGACAGCACTATGCGTATCGCGTCCATGGTCCTTACGATCCGGCACAGGGGCATCGATTCAATCCCGCCAAACTTCTCATCGACCCTTACGCGAAAGCGGTGGCGGGGACCGTGCAATGGTCCGATGGACTCATGTACGGGTATCGGATCGGTGATCCACAAGCCGACCTTTCGATAGACGATCGTGACAATGCCGCCGATGTTCCCAAAAGCGTCGTGGTCGACTCCGCGTTCACCTGGGGCGCCGATAAACTTCTCCGCACTCCTTGGGACGAGACGGTGATCTATGAAGTGCATGTGAAGGGATTCACCGCCCGCCACCCCGAGGTGCCGGAGGATTTGCGCGGGACTTACCTGGGCATGACCTCACCGGCTATCCTCGATCATCTCAAAACCCTCGGCGTCACAGCCGTCGAGTTGTTGCCCGTCCACCACTTCGTTCGCGATCAACATCTGCATGATCTCGGGCTCACGAACTATTGGGGCTATAATTCAATCGGCTTTTTTGCGCCTGACATTCAGTATGCCTATTCACAAAAGCGTGGAGAGCAGGTGCGCGAATTCAAGGCAATGGTGAAAACGCTGCACAGCGAAGGCATCGAGGTCATCCTGGACGTCGTCTACAACCATACGGCGGAGGGGAACCAGCTCGGCCCGACGCTCTGTTTCCGTGGCATCGATAATGCCGCGTACTATCGCCTGGTGGACGACAACAAACGTTACTACATGGATTACACGGGATGCGGCAATACGCTCAACATGAACCATCCGCGCGTGTTGCAGCTCATCATGGACAGTCTGCGCTATTGGGTCGAAGAGATGCATGTCGACGGGTTCCGTTTCGACCTCGCATCCGCCCTTGCGCGGGAATTGCATGATGTGAACCGCCTGGGTGCGTTCTTCGACATCATTTATCAGGATCCCATCCTGTCCCGCGTCAAATTGATCGCCGAACCGTGGGACTTGGCTTCAGGCGGTTACCAGGTCGGGAACTTTCCCTTGGGCTGGGCGGAATGGAACGATAAGTATCGCGATACCATCCGCCGCTATGTCAAAGGGGACGGCGGACAAGTGTCCGAGTTCGGCTACCGCCTGTCGGGCAGCAGCGATCTGTACGAACGCAGCGGGAAACGTCCGTACGCCAGCATCAACTTCGTCACCGCCCATGACGGTTTCACGCTCAACGATCTGGTCTCGTACAACGAAAAACACAATGAAGCGAACGGGGAAGAGAATCGAGACGGGAGCGACAATAACCAAAGCTGGAACTGCGGCGCGGAAGGCCCGACGAATGATCCGGCAATCTTGGCCCTCCGAGAGCAACAGAAGCGCAATTTCCTTGCGACCCTCCTTCTCTCCCAAGGAGTCCCCATGCTGTGCGGCGGCGATGAATTGGGCCGCACTCAGGGAGGCAACAATAATGCCTACTGTCAGGACAATGACATCAGTTGGTTCAACTGGGACCTGAAGGACCGCGATCGCCAATTGTTTGCCTTCGCACGGCGGCTCATTCAATTACGGCGCGAGCAGCCTGTATTGCACAGACGGCAGTTCTTCCAAGGACGGCGCATTCGCGGGTCCGAGATCAAGGACATCGCGTGGTTTCGTCCCGATGGCCATGAGATGACCGATCAAGATTGGCAGGACGAGCATGCCCGCTCTCTCGGAGTGCGACTCGCCGGCGATGCCATTCAGGAGAAGGACTACAGGGGACGGCCCATCCATGGCGATACGTTGTTATTGCTGTTTAATTCCAATCATGAACCACTTCCCTTTATCCTGCCCGCGCATCAGCGCGGCGTTCGATGGGAAATGTTGGTCGATACAAGCGACCCCGAAGAGCCGGACGATCATAAGCAGTTTCGCGGCGGAGAAGCGTTCGACCTTAAGGCCCGCTCGATCGCGGTGCTGCGGTTGCATAAGACGCGCTGATCCTACGCGGCCCTACATTCATCTCACCTCGCGGCCGAATGGTCAGTGGTGTCGACCACCGAGGCCGCATCATCATCCAACGTGAAGTCGCGCACATCTGCACGCGGTAGGCGGGATCAGCACAAAGGAAAGTGTTCCTGACGAGGCGTCGGTTGGGCGCGATTGCGGCGGCTCAAAATTTCTCCGAGACGGCGGGGAAACTGAGCCGTCTCGATTTCTTCGAGCGAGAACGGCAATGCCAGGGACCAGTTGGGATATGTGCCTTCCGCCGCTCCCGGCATATTTGGTCGCTCCGAGGCAAGGCAGGCCGCCTCCATCGTGGCCATGACGATAACCGAGGGCGCGACCGCCAATTGCTCGAACGTGCGGACGGCCGCCGTTTCCAAGTCGCCGCGCCGATCAATTCCGCTGATCTGCGCCATCTTCTGCCGCAACTTTTCGGCCGCTGCCTTGTCCGGATCCAACCCGCTCCGGCGCTGAAGTTCTAAATCCGCCCCGGTCCAGATGCCGGCCAGCGTAGGGAGATCGTGCGTAGTCACGGCGGCCAAGGCCTTCTCCGGATAGTCCGGCGGCGTGGTATCCTCAAACCAAAGCAACCGGTAAGACAGCATATCGCACTCCGCCATTTTCTCGCGCACGCCCTCCTCGACTGTGCCGAGGTCCTCACCGACCACCATCGCGCCGGCTCGCCGGCTTTCCAGCGCGATGATACCCAGCAGGTCATCAGCCCGATACCGCACATACGCGCCGTCCTTCGGTGCGCAGCCATGAGGAATCCACCAGAGCCGAAAGAGGCCCATGACATGGTCGATACGCAGCCCGCCGGTATGGCGCATCGCGGCGCGGATCGTTTGAATGAACGGTTCATAGGCCGCCTGCCGTAGTTTTTGTGGGTTGAACGGCGGCAGGCCCCAATTCTGGCCTTGTTTGTTGAAGAGGTCGGGGGGAGCTCCGATCGAGCAATCGAGTGCCACAAGATCCTGCCAAGCCCATGCGTCCGCCCCATTGGGCGAAAAGCCAACGGGCAAGTCCTGCATCAATGTTGCTGGTTCCGCCGCGCGCGCCAGTTGGCGGTCCAACAGCCACTGTAGCCATTTATGGAAGCACACGCGATCGGCATGGTCTTGAGCGAACCACTGCACGTCTCCCGCGTCGGGACGCCGATACCCGCTCGGCCATCGTCGCCAGTCGGCGCCATGCTCTTCCACCAACACGTTGAAGACGGCGAATTGGTCGAGCGACGGTCCTTGGTCTCGCTGAAATCGATCGAAGTCCGCGTCTTCGCTGAAAAGGCCCCATAGTTTGTCCAAGGCATTCAGCTTCAGCTGAAACACCCGATCGCGATCGATCTTCCGCTCGTCGTTCAATGCATGCGCGTCGGCGGCGAGCCGACGAAGATCGGCTTCGATTTGCTCGAACCCCGGCACATCTTCGATACGGAGATAGAGCGGATTCCGATAGCGGCGGCTGGAAGGCGAATAGGGACTGGCTTCCTGAGGCAGAATCGGAAGAGTCGCATTCAAAGGGTTGATGAGCACCATCCCCGCTCCAATGGACTTGGCCCATTCCCCAAGGCGGCGAAGGTCGGCTAAGTCCCCGATGCCCCAGCTTGAATGGCTTCGCGAGGCATAGACTTGCGCGCTCCATCCCCAGGTCCTTAATCCCGAGGGAAGATGGCAGCATCCAGGCGTCACAATGAGCTTCGTGGACGCAGACCCACCCTTCGGCGCGAGTTCGTGATAGCCGATGGGCACGTCATTCGGTAGCCGATCACGCACCTCCATAGCTGTGCCGTTTTCCAGCCGCAACTCGACGGGGCCGGGAACGGCGAACGATTCCCCGCGACGGATGACCCTGATCGGTTCCTCGAATAGGGACCGTGGTTCCTTCGCGGGATGGCCGATCGCGGACCGGATCGCTTCGATAGATTTCCGAGATACCGTTTGCTCCTTCCCTGCTGCGTCTTGGTAGACGGTATCGATGCCCCAGGCATCGCGACTCATCGGTCTGTCCTTTCGTCATCAACCCATATTAATAAGGTGGGTTAAAGATGAGGCATTCGTACGGCAACAAGGTGTGATCGGATAGGTCGGCGCGTCTCGTGCCATGATAGCGTTCCGCCTCGGAGCTCCAATAGAAACGGCGGGAGTCCCCATCCGGAATCCGGTGCTCCTGCGCAGACAAGTTGAAAAAAGCACGAATGCTGTCTTCCTCGGTCCCGACCCTTCCGCGGATCAGCTCCAACACGGGACCGGCGGTCGGAAGCAGGCGGGCGGTACGATTGATGTCATCGCGCAGGGCCGGCCATTCGCGGCGCGCCCGCAGCAGATCTTGATACAGCCGCCGCAGTCCCGCCCGATGTGGGTCCGCTTCCCAGGACCAGCCCAGCCGTGAGGCTGCGAACGTCGACTCGGCTTGGGGATCCGGCACCTCCGCGCCGTCCTTGTGAAAAGCTTCGAACTCCCGCCGCCGTCCGGCGCGGACATTTTCAATCAAGGTCGGATCGCTGAAGGAACAAAAAAACTGGAACGGTCGCGGCTCGCCGTATTCCTCGCCCATGAACAGGAGCGGCAAATACGGCGCGAGCAGCATGAGGCTCGCCGCCAGGCGCTGCGCCGGTGGGGAAAGCAGCGTGCTCAGTCGATCACCCGTGGCGCGATTGCCGATCTGATCGTGATTCTGAATGCAGACCACGAAGCGGTCTCCGGAAAGTCCGGCGTTGCCACCTCCGTGACACCGATCGCGCGAACGGCTGTAGCAGCCGTCGAACACGAATGTATCGGTCAACGCTTTGGTGAGTTGCTCAGGTTGTCCATAGTCGAGGTAATACCCTTGCCGTTCACCGGTCAAGCAGGCATGCACCGCGTGATGAAAATCGTCGCTCCACTGCGCGTCCAAGCCGTAGCCGCCCTGCTGCGGCGGCAGCAGGATCCGCACGTCGTTGAGGTCGCTCTCCGCCACGATGTGCGCGCCATAGCCTCGTCCTTCCGAAGCGGCTTGCGCGGCCTCCCTGATATCGCGGAGAATATGGCGGGCCCCGAAGTCATAGATCGCATGGATCGCGTCCAGCCGTAGCCCGTCGAAATGGTAGTCGCGGATCCACATGCGCACATTGTCCAGTACGAACTGCCGCACATGGTCTGATCCGGCGTCGTCATAGTTGACCGCCGCTCCCCAGGGCGTCCGATAGCGCTCGGTGAAGTAGGGTCCGAATTCGGCGAGATACGCGCCTTCCGGACCGATATGATTGTAGACGACGTCGAGAAAGACGGCGAGGCCGTGGCGGTGACAGGCATCGACGAGACGCTGCAAGCCGTGCGGCCCCCCGTAACTGTGTTGCGGCGCATAGGGATGCACGCCGTCGTAACCCCAATTGCGGGTGCCGGAAAATTGCGCCACCGGCATCATTTCGATCGCCGTCACGCCCAGCTCGCGCAGCGCCGGCAGCCGCGGGATGACTGCATCGAACGAGCCGTCGGGCGTAAACGTGCCGACGTGCAGCTCATAAAAGGCAAGATCTTCACGCCGGATACCGATCCAAGCCGCATCCGACCAGGACATGTCATCCCAACGCAGAACTGCTGAAGGTCGATTCACGCCGTCCGGTTGCCAGCGCGATGCCGGATCCGGACGCTCCGGGCCTCCATCCAAACAATAGGCATAGCGCTGCCCGTTGAGAACCCTATCGCCCGTGAAGGTGAAGTAGCCCTGCCCTTCGTGTTCCATCGGGCGGACGGCCCGGCTCTCGCCGTCAATCAACACCAATTCCACGTGCTTCGCTTTCGGAGCCCATACCCGCCACCGGACGCGGCCGTCCTCTTGACACAGCGCCCCGCACTCCGGTCGTTCTTCTTGCGAGGCCTCAGGCATTATGGTTTGGAGCCGGCTCGGCGCCCGCCGCCGCTTCTGCATCTTCTTGGCTACGGTTCCAATTCAGCCATACACCCGTTAAAGACGTACCGACATAAGCCGCATTACAATCATTCACCGGGCAGTTTTTTACTCTGCACTATGCCGCCTGGGACGATGCCTCCCGAAAGGATCCCGCCCGGCAACATGCCTCCAGTTCTGCATCTTCTTGGCTACGGTTCCAATTCAGCCATACAACCCGCTAAAGACGTACCGACATAAGCCGCATACGATCATTCACCGGGCAGTTTTTTACTTTGCACTGTGCCGCCTGGGACGGTGCCTCCCGGAAGGGTCCCGCCCGGCAACATGCCGCCAGGCACCGTTCCGCCGGGCAAGGTCTTATTGGGAAATGTTCCGCCCGGGACTGTCCCTCCCGGAAGAGTCCCACTAGGCAACGTGCCGCCCGGCAGTGTCCCTCCAGGCAGCGTCCCTCCCGGCAAGGTGCCACCGGCCGGCGTATTGTCAAGGCCGAAGCGCCCTGATACTTCACCGGCCTTTCCTGGACGAATCGTCTCGGACATGCCGTCCGGCCTAACAGTTTGGTTGACCTCAGAGTCTGCCGGTCCTGCCCCGCAATCCGAGGACATCAACAATACAGACAATCCAACGATGAGGACAAATGGTGTTATCCGTTTCATCACAGCTCCATCATAGCGAGGGTGATTTCACGTGAACGAGCGTTGGTTTCTTAACCGGTGGCCGTTTGATGACTTGATCCTGTGAGGGCCACTGTTTCTTGTCAGGAAGTGACAGTGAAACGGGACGGCCGGTGTTCGCCGACTGATACAGCGCTTCGACGATGGCCACATCGATCAGCCCTTCCAGCCCGGACGGTTCGGGATCACGGTCGTTGAGCACGCAATCCGAGAAATACAGCAGCTCCGGCGCAAACTGATCACGCCCTTCGTATCGGCGAGAACGGCTTTTCCCATTGAGCAGACTATTCTGTCGGAGGTCGCCGACATACTCATACGCCGGATCCATCCGAACATGCCCTTTTGTGCCGGCCACTTCGTAAGCTGAGACATCGGTCGCTCCAAAACTACAGACGAAGGTCGCCAGACAGCTACCCGGGAATTCGAGCCAGGCCGTCGTCATCTCATCGACCTCTCGAAAACGCCGGTCGGTCCCCCTGACCGTGCAGGCGCTGACTCTCGTCGGATTGGCTTGAAAGACGTAACGGGCCGCATTAATGCAATAGACGCCGATATCGTACAGCGAGCCGCCGCCTAATTCGGCCCGCACACGGATATTTCCTTCCCGAACCTGCATGGTGAAGACCGAATTGAACAGCCGGAGATTGCCGAGCTTGCCGGAGCGAGCCAGCTCAACCGTATCCATGTTCGCTTCCTCGAAATGCAGACGGTAGGCGACCATCAATTTGGTATCGGCACGGTCGGCGGCTTGGATCATGCGTCGGCATTCTTGCTCGGTCACAGCCATCGGTTTTTCACACAGAACATGGATGCCGGCATCGGCCGCACGGGCTGCATAGTCGCAATGCAAGCTGTTCGGCAGCGCAATATATACGGCGTCGATATGGCCTTCACGCAAGCATTGATCATACTGCCGATACGAATAGCAGTAGGGAACCTCATACCGGCGTGACAACTGCTTCAGTTTTTGGGGATCACCGGATACCAGCGCCGCCAACTTGGAATTTCGTGTTGCATGGGCGAATGCCGGCATGATCGCGACCTGCGCAATATGACCGAGCCCGACCACGGCGTACCGAACCGGCCTCGCTTGAGCGCGAGGCTTGCTGCTGCGCACGATGGAAGATTTGGTCGAAACAGAGCGGCCCATCAGACCTCACCTACAGCAATGATTCCAGACGCTACCATTGCCTCACCCATCCCGGCACCTGCCGATCTCCCTAGATCGACAACGCTGTATCGGGCACTTTGTTTGCAAAATTTTTGGTCGGTTCTCTTCCTCACCGACTATAGCAATCGACATTCTCAGGACAGGGGTGGCGAAGTCTGGCAGTTTTCTTGTGGGGCTGACGCTATGGGAGACCGACCGGGCCCTTTCCGCTGAGACGCTCGGTCGAATCAACGGGGAAACGAGATCTGCGCAATCTCGCCATGGCAGGGATCAGCGCTATGATGCTGCAAATGACCGAGCAGCCGTTGGCCAACGGCATTCACCATTCGATCGTGCAGGGACAAACCGATTGCAATTGGTCCAGTGACGTGCGGGATCGTTTGCACGGACCCTGCGATTGGCTGTGCCGGAGGACAGCATTACGATCGGCACGCCTGGTTATGAGGACCCACGGGGAGGAGGATTGTTCCGGCTGCTGCTTGCACCGTGGCGGGAAGCGGATGTGCGCGACGCACAAATCGTCTCCCGATTTTGCTTGCAATTCTTCACGGCCCGACTCCAGGGTCTGTTGCGGCGGCTGTTCGCTCTTCGATGAATTTGCCCGTGCTCCACATCCCGCATAATATCACTTTCCTTTTGGCGTTTAACAAATGCCGTACTTCACTGGGTCGGGAAAGAGCCAGGTCGGTAAACGGCCGGCATCTCCCCCGCCCTTCCACATCTATGCTTCGCATGCCGGATCTAAATCATGCATTGAAACTGATGCGATTAGTCCTGCGATGGGTCATCCACCGCAAGTGACCTTCAACGACTCGATTTCATCGCTCATGTTCAATTTACTCAAATCGTTGGCTCGCTTATTCGGCGTCAATTCCAGCTCGGTTCCTTTGAAATCCTTATCCGAATAGGCCTTGACGTGCGCATTGGGACCAACGACGATACTTTCAATCTCGTTGTTCCAATTGCGGCCGCTGTAATCCTTCAGCGTCGCTATTTGTGTAGGGCCTTGAATTTTGACGTGAGGATCATTCACATCAAAGTCGGTGTCCTCGTAGATTTCAGCCCAGCAAGCCTTGTCCACCGTCTTCAACTCAACGTCTGCGGCGGCATAGGCAGTCATGACACACATACCCACCAGTCCAGCTAACATTAGCGCTAGTCTGATCATTGTGACCTCCTTGTAAATCTTTCACTAAGTGTTGACGCGCGCCCATCGCGCGGCATGCATCGATAAAGTTGCACTATTTGCGGCGACATCGTCCTCATGACCGAATTCACGTGCCAGATTCCCACCACCGTCAGCTTGCCCGTCGTCTATGCCGCTCGCTCCCGATATTGCTCCGCCTGCACTTCTACGCTGGGAGTCTCCGGTGTGCCGGTCATGCCGCCGGCGATCGATAGCCCTAACGTGACGATGCCCAGCGCCGCCAACCACATTGCAATGGTTCCCATACGTCCCAATGCACGATTGCCGGCTTCGACAGATTGTTGTTTGACTTGCTGAGCCTTGTCTTTGAGAGGCTCGATGAAACCGATGGTTGATTGGACCAACTGCCTTGCTTGAGGTTCAGTCATGCCCATCTTCGTGGTCATGACATTGATGGCTGCGTCCCGGTCCAATGCCATGAGCTTTTGCTGCAATTCTTGAAGGGCCGACTCCGCCGTCTGTTGCGGCGGTTGTCCGCTTTGTGACGACTGTGCTACGCGCTCCGCATCCTTTCGGATTTCACCGGGTTGAAGTTCTTTTTCCCCTGTCGCAGCCAGAGTCGATTCCATCTGACGACGCAAATTATCCATGGAGATGGAGAAATTGCCGCCGCTCAGTTGCGAAGTGGCTGCCGATACAACCGTCGTGGCGCCTTGTCCGAGACTCTGTAGCGTGGCGCCGAATGCGGAAAAGACGCCGCCCAACAGGGTGGCCATGGCAGTCGTGGTCAACCAGGCGAAGACCAGCCAATTGACTCCCCAGACAATCACGCCGTGGTAGAGACCGTCGCTTCGCAGCGGGCTGCCGGACATGCGCGCGGTGATATACCCGCCGACAAACGCCGAGATGAGCATGGAAATGCCGGTCCAGATTCCCGTCCCGATCGGGACGCCGCTCGCCGGCTCGGCCTCTTGGAGGTCGATCGACCAGGCTCCGATTGCCAGTCCCAGCAGCGTCAGGACCAATTGCGTTGCGAGGCCGACCGCCCATCCCGCTATGACTGCACCCCATCGCACCCGCACTCCTCCGAATGACCACTGCTCCATTGTTCGTGTCATTTCCATGAATACCTCCGGGTAATACATCTGCCTCACTGCCGTATGCAGAAGGCCGAAGTATTATTATGTATGCAATTGAAAGACCATTCGAGTCCTCCTTCCAAGCCGATGAATTTGGGCCAAGGCTCAACGATTCATCGCCCATCATGTCTCTGTCCAGACATGATGTCCACAGGAAGTCGTCCAAAGGAGAAATCCGGTATCGGCCTTGCGCATATAAGGCTGCGTTTCTTACAACTCCATGCATCGTCCTCGCCACGAACATGTCCATAGAGGCCGTGGGTTGCGTCAGAGCCGACGAAAAGATTCTGGCTGTCACTCGAGTGAACGTGAGTTGCTGCTTCGCAGCTTGTCTCAAGAACCCGGTGTCCGGGCTAAGGGCACATGGATTGCACTTCATGGATTGCATTTGGCAAGGCACCATATCCATTTTTTCTTCAAAAGGAGGCAGCATGAAAATCCTTATCGGAACGACAATTCTTATTGCAGGGGTCGGTCTTGTCGGTAGTATGGGTGTCTCTCTGTCAACGGCGGAGGAGCACTCTACGTCGTCCACGACGCATCAGTTGACTCCTAAATTTCCAAAGTCCGATAAATGTTCGACTTCATCGCCATGCCGCGACGTGATCGGGGAGATCGTGAGAATCGAAGAAAACTATTGGATCAAAATGCCCAATGGCAACGAGACTCATCTGCGCATCACTCCCGAGACGAAGATAGATTCTCGTGTCAAAGTCGGCGATCCGATCGCGGCCCAAATGACGTCGACCGGCGATGCGGATGCGATCAAGAAGTTGAAGGCAATGCCCAAGGCCGATGAGTTGAATTCGCCGAACGTAAAAAAAGAAGTAGAAGAGCCGACAACATTAAAAGACATGCGCTGACACCGAGCCGGGAAGCGATGTGTCGCCGACAGATTGTCTTCCAAAGAAAGGGGTTCGATTCTTTTTTGGCGAGCAATTACAACAGACAAGAGAACAATCAATGCCGGCAATGCCGGAGAACCACGGGCCACGGAGGGACGGCTAAGAGCAAACAGATTGCGATCTTGGCCGTTTCTCTGTCCACTCCTTTGAACAAAAGAGATATGTTCGCGACCGTCCGGGCAAAGCCCCGACGGAGACACCGCTCTGCCTTCGCATTCACGCATCCCCGTACCGGAGAAGCGCAATTCCTGACTTCCTCAGATTCCAGCCGGTATCATTCTCAACAGCGCATCGGCGGCCGCAAAAGAAGCGTTTCTGAATAATATGAGCGAGAGATACCGGAATCGCTACGCCGCCAGCTTGAAAAACGTGCTGGGCGACCCGTCCCGCTTGTGCTCCTGGTACAGAAACACCAATTTCCGCTTGTCGAACGTGTCAAACCAGTCATCCCAATCGATCTTCTCCAAGCGCTTTCCCCTGTAACCGGGAAAGTCGATGCGTAAGACGCCGGCACCGTCTCGCCCTGCGGTATCGCCGACGACGGATGGCATAGCCTTTCGCGATTCGGCCCATCGGCGGATGACATCATGATTGCGCGTCGCCAATGATTGCCCCTTCCGGTCCTCATGGTCATCCGGCGAATCGATCCACTTGGAGTACTTCACATGCTTCGCCCCCGAACCTCTCGACCGGCCGCCGCTTCTTCTTCCAGCCCCTCTCCTGCCGGCTCCTCCGCTGTCGGCGCCTTTTCTACCGGCGCCCCGTCCCCTGCCGGCGGTTCTGCCGCCGCCGGCCGACCCACTTCCGGAGCGGCCTGTTCTGCCCGAGCGACCCGTTCTGGTTGAACGCCCAGTCTTCTTCTGAGTCCGCATACGTCCTCCTTTGTGTGGCTTTACGCTCCTAAGCGACGCTTCATTCTATTGTTCTTCCCGTGGCAGTCTATCTCCCCTGCGCCTTCAACATGGCATCTCCTGCCTCCATCCTCTTCGGCGCACCGTTGTCATGTGGCCGTCCCGTCTCACATGCTCTCCTACAGAGCTCTCAGGAATGCCGTGAGATCCTTCTTTTCTTCTTGGGACAATTTCAGCCCCATCACGAGATTGAAAAATTCCACGGTATCTTCCAACGTCAGCAACCGCCCGTCATGGAAGTATGGCGGAGAATCCTTAATGCCCCGGAGCGTAAATGTTTTGATCGGACCGTCGCCCGGTTCGTCTTTGAGGAACCGTTCGAGGTGCAGGTCGTGCATCTTGTTATCCAGGTAAAACGGCGGCGTATGACACTCAGCGCACTGGCCCTTGCCGAAAAAGACCTTCTCTCCACGTTGCTCATTCTCCGTGGCTTTCTTCGGGTCCAGCCGACCGGTCATGGGATCGAGCTTAGGGGCCGGCGGGAAATCGAGCATGTTCTGCATCTGCGCCATGTGACTCACGTGGACCCGATCTACAATATTCATCCCTTTTTTGATGGCATGGATTTCGTCGCCGTTGAAGTAAGCTGTCCGTTGCTCAAACTCCGTAAAATCCTCGATCGAGCGCAAGCTGCGTTTAGATGAGTGGATCTGTTGATTGAATACGCCTCGTAAGCTGGTCGTATCGAGGCGAAAGCGCCGCTCCTCGGGTCTGGTGTCGGGGTTCAAATGGAACTGTCCGGTCGTATGGCCGTTCACATGGCAGTCGAAGCAGGTCACGCCCAAGCTCGGATGGAGACTTTTGCGGTCATCGGTCGGGTTGAATTCCTCCTGTGGAAACGGTGTCAACAGCATCCTCAGTCCATCGAGCTGGACGGGGGTAAGGATATCCTTGAACAGGCGGTAGTAGTTATTGATGGAGATCACCTCCCCGCGGGACACGTCCCCCAGTTCGGGACGATTGCTCAAAAACATGGCCGGAGGGAACTCCGGCAGGAAGGCCTCGGGAAGGTCATGATCGACATCGAACCGCTCAAGCCGTGGGAACATATCGATTTGCATCTGGGGAAAGACCATGCCGCCAGGGGATTGCAGCGGGTGCGGCAGCGAAGGATAGGGAAAGAGTCCCTGTTTCTTGAGCTCTTCAGGACTAAGCCCGGCGAGCCGTTCCCATGTCATGCTTTCCGGCAAGCGCGTCGTCGGACCTACCGGCAGCGGTTTTCCCCGCGACATCTTGGCTTCGGAATCCAGTTTCGGCTTGAGATGATAGCGCCGCTCCAGGAACTTTCGTTGCGTCTCCATCACCTTGGGCTTCGCGGCGATAT
>JAICUC010000184.1 GCA_025936075.1 Nitrospira sp.
CGCCCACAGTAGCAACCCCGCGTTCAGTTTTGAAAATAGATAAAACGGATTGGAGCTATCGATAAATCCAATATCCCATTGGACAGCGCCGTGACACTGGAGGAGTCGGCTCTGTCTCCAGCCTGCACTCACCGTCAGCACCCGGCGCGTTTATCCATGGCCCTGCCGCACACCCACAAAGGACTCATTGAAAGACATGACCATCGTCATACCCTCGTCACTGAGGTCCGCGACGCGACGAATAAGGAGCATCACGTTTGCGGACGGGCGTGAATCCGTACGATGAGCCTCTCAGCTTCACGCTGCGCCGAATAAGGCACAGCACGGTCGTGAATGCCGCTGTCGGACTTTTTCAGCAGCCCGCTAGAGGGAACCTCCTCGCAGTACCCGCCTCGGCTCCTCCATTATCCAATAGCAATACGCCTCATCATCCTTAGGATCAACCGATACCACGTCTTGTCCGGTAGGTGGAGAAAGGGAAGGAGAAGGACAATCGGAAGCGAGAACTTTGGGGGCCAATCGCCCCCCAACGCGAGCGTGGAGGGGTTTTGATCCGACACGAACCTACGGCTTGACATCAAAGTGAATCGACAAGCCCACATGCACAAGGATCGTATTGATCGAGGACGAATATTGATTAAGAGTCAAATTTGCTCCAAAGGGTGTGGACAACCCGAACCGGTCCGTCAACAACCCGTCGTGATGGGCATGGACATACTTCGCCTCAGCAAACGCCGCCACGTACTTGAAGAGGTGCGCCTTGACTCCTCCCATGCCCAGAAACCCGACGCTCGTATCCCGTTGGTCGGTGATGGGATTCCCATTCCCAGTAATATCCCCATTCACCCCTCGGGTTCCACCTGGCCTCATCGACATCTGATGCATTCCCACGCCGATCCCCACGTACGGGAACCACCGCCCGTTGGGATAGGCCTCCGAAATCGCCAGCGGGTAGCGAACCAGGAAATTGGGGCCGATGTAGAGCCCTTGGATCTCAGTCGTGGTGCCCTGAAAGTTTCCGCTTGAATCAGTTGCCCCATTAAAATTTTCCTGACAACAGCCTGCGTCCGCTTGCCAAAGAAAGCCGGTGAGTTCCATGCCGAGATCGAATCCCGCCAACTTGTGTCTGGTGGGAAACCAAATCCCCAGATTGCCTCCAAGCGAGAAATTCTTTCTATAGTCGGCATCCTTAACTATCGTCGGCTGGGTCCCGTCCGTAAACGTGGCGTCCGCACTAGAGGTATTCGCATAGCCCGTCAGAAAGGAAAAATAGAGTTCGGGCGTCCCGGAGGACATGGTGGGGGGATCAGGCGATATTGCATAGGGATCGGCGACGCGTTGGCTGTACGGATCTTCCGCCCGGGTGAGATCCGCAGCGCCGAGGAGACAGAGAAGGCAAACGATCGCCGAAATTCTCGTTTTCATTCATCGCCCTCCAACAGATAAAGCAACCAGTTTCTTCGACGAACTTGGGTCGCACAATCTGAACCCGTCAGTCGATCGTCGATGGTCAGTGCGGCACGGGGAGACGAGTGCGTCTTCGTGCGACTCGACTCGATCCCCGGTTCAGTGGTTGCGGTTCTTGGCATGAGCGTCCACCGATCCGCCTCTCAGAGCGATCAGGAGGGGATGCTCTTCTCGCGCCGTCGGGGCGAACGGCGCCCACAGTAGCAATCCCGCGTTCAGTTTTGAAAATAGATAAAACGGATTGGAGCTATCGGTAAATCCAATACCCCGTCGGACAGGGCTGTGGCGATGAAGGAATCGTCTCTATCTCGCGCCCTCGGCAGCAGTCGTCGCAGTCTGCTCCTCCTCATATGATCGGTAACATCAGCAAACAACTCATTAGAATGAGAGAAGAATCGCCACGCCTGGCTCGTCCGGTTGAGCCGATAGGCAGGCCGCAGAAATGACATCCACGGGGCCGGCCAGAAGAAAATACCGACGGAGGATCGTCATCGAAAAACTACCGACCTAACGCTTTCTTGACCGCATGGCCGATCTCAGCCGGATTCTTGACGACTGTGACCCCGGCCGCTTCCAGGATTTTCATCTTTTCGGCTGCGGTCCCCTTGCCGCCGGAGATAATCGCCCCGGCGTGGCCCATGCGGCGGCCAGGAGGCGCCGTGATGCCGGCGATGAAGCTGATGACCGGTTTCTTGACGTTTTTCTTGATAAATTCGGCCGCTTTTTCTTCCGCATCGCCGCCGATTTCGCCGATCATGACGATCGCTTGGGTCTCAGAGTCTTTTTCAAACAGCGGCAAGACGTCCACAAACCCCGTGCCGTTGACAGGATCGCCGCCGATCCCGACACAGGTCGTCTCCCCTAATCCCAAGGTCGACAGCTGATGGACGGCTTCATACGTGAGGGTGCCGCTGCGAGAGACGACTCCGACGATCCCCTTCTTATGAATAAAACCCGGCATGATGCCGATCTTCGCTTCATCGACCGTGATGACGCCTGGGCAATTTGGTCCGATCAATCGGACATCACGTCCATGGAGAGCCCGCTTCACCTTCACCATATCGTTGACGGGTATCCCCTCGGTAATGCAGATTACAAGCCTGATACCGGCATCTGCCGCTTCGAGGATCGCATCGGCGCAGAACGGCGGCGGTACGAAGATGAGCGAGGTATCGCAGTCGGTCTTCTTGACCGCATCAGCCACTGTGTTGAATACAGGAATGCCTTCGACTTCCTGACCGGCTTTGCCCGGCGTGACGCCTGCGATCACCTTCGTCCCATAGGCCTTGCATTGGGTCGCATGGAAGGAGCCTTCCTTGCCCGTAATCCCCTGCACCACCACTCGCGTATTTTTGCTGACGAGAATGCTCACAGCGGCTCTCCTTTGCGCTACTTTCCGGTCAATTTCACGATTTTCTGTGCCGCTTCCCAAAGGTCGTTAGCGACATCAAGTTTCAATCCCGATTCAGCCAATAACTTGCGACCTTCTTCGGCATTCGTGCCCTGCAGGCGGACGACGAGAGGCACGGTAATCTTCACTTCCTTTGCGGCCTCGATCACACCATGCGCGATCCGTTCGCAGCGGACGATGCCGCCGAAGATGTTGATGAAGATTCCCTTCACGTTCGGATCTTTCAACAGAATACGGAACCCGGCGGCCACCGTTTCTTTCGTGGCGCCGCCACCGACATCCAAGAAGTTCGCCGGCTCACTGCCGGCCAGTTTGATGACATCCATCGTCGCCATGGCGAGACCCGCACCGTTCACCATGCAGCCGATGTTCCCGTCAAGTTTGACATAATTCAAATTGTTGGCTGCCGCCTCGATTTCCAACGGCTCTTCTTCATTCAAATCCCTCATCTTTTGCACATCTTCGTGCTTGAAGAGACCGTTGTCGTCGAAGGACACTTTCCCATCCAGTGCAACGACCGTTTTCTCTTTGGTGATGATGAGGGGATTAATCTCGACGAGGGCGCAGTTCTTTTCCATGAAGAGGCGATAGAGGTTGCCCAGCATCTTGATGAACGGATTCAGGACCGTCGGCTCGATATTCTGCAGACCAAGCGCGAAGGCAATATTCCGCCCGTTGTACCCCTGAAAGCCGACCGCCGGGTCGATCGCTTCCTTGATGATCTTTTCAGGAGTTTTTGCGGCGACCTCTTCAATTTCCATCCCGCCTTCCGTGCTGGCGATGAAGGTGGGCCAACCTGTGTCGCGATCGACAAGGATCGACAGATAGAGCTCCTTGGCGATGTTCGCCCCTTCTTCCATCAAAAGACGATGGACCTGGCGTCCCTTCGGACCGGTTTGATGCGTGACCAGCGTTTTGCCGATCAACTCCTTGGCCAACCCGGCCACAGCAGCCTTATCTTTGGTGATCTTGACGCCGCCGGCCTTGCCTCGTCCGCCGGCATGGATTTGGGCCTTCACGACGAAGACCGGTGTATTCAGTTCGTTGGCCCAAGTCGTCGCAGCGTCCGGAGAGGTGATCTCCTTTCCCCGAGGAACCGGCACCCCGAAATGGGCAAACAAGGATTTGGCTTGGAATTCGTGCACATTCATTCGCTACCCCTTCATTCCCGAGGACGGTGGCGGGAGCGTTTCTTACTGTGCGGGCTATTTTCACCCGCCCACCCTGAGCGCGCCGAGACGCGCTCTTCCTCCCTTGCGAACACCGACCGATATTTAACCATCTCATTGATCTTGGGTGTGCGGTGAGCGAGCACAAGAAATGCCCCGCCGCCGTCCTCACCCTACTTTTCTCGTATACGCCGGCAAGATCATCGGTGAGATGACACCACTGGCGTTGCCGTGCTTCTTCGCTTCGGCACGGAACTTCTGCAAATGTTTGAGCGTGAGCGTGCCCTGCTTCATCACTTTCACACGGTCGGCCGCGGTCAACCCGGACCGCTTGCCGAACACCATGAGATCGAGCAGCGAATTGCCCATCAGGCGGTTGCGTCCATGCAGGCCACCGGAGGCTTCGCCTGCAACGAAGAGGTTCTTCACGTTCGTTTCCGCGTTCGTATCGATCTTCACCCCGCCGTTTTGATAATGCAGCGTCGGATAGATCAAGACAGGGTCCTTGCTGATATCGATTCCGAACCGTTCGAACTGGAGCATCATCGCCGGGAAATGTTTTTCCACTGTGCCTGCCCCGTGCTCCGCGTCCAGCAACGGCGTGTCCAGCCAGACGCCGACACGGCCGGCCATCGTTCTGATTCCACGGCCTTCCTCGCACTCACGGATGATCGAGGAAGACACGACGTCGCGCGTGTCGAGTTCGTTCACAAAACGTTCGCCCTTCGCATTCACCAGTTGCCCGCCCTCCGAGCGGATGCCTTCCGTCACCAAGGCCCCGATCAATTGTTCGGGATACACCGCGCCGGATGGGTGGTATTGGAACGTATCGATATGGGCCAACTTGGCGCCCATGCGATAAGCCAGGCAGAGGCCGTCGCCGGTCGCGCCGTAATGATTGCTCGTCGGGAATCCCTGAATGTGCAGCCGACCGATACCGCCGGTCGCCAGAATAACTGACTTTGCGGCGACCACCACGTGCCGCTGATTATCGAGATCTTTGAAGATCGCGCCGGTACAGTTCCCTTCCTCGTCGCTGAGCAGTTCAACGGCGGCCGCAAATTCGAGCAGCTGAATCTTTTGATTGATGACCTCATCCTTGAGGACACGCATGATTTCGAGGCCGGTATAATCGGAACAGGTCAGGAGACGAGGCTTGGAGCTGCCGCCGCCTTTCTTTACATGGAGATTACCGTCGGCCTGACGGTCGAACAACACACCCAACTCCAAGAGCCACTTTGCAATCGACGGTCCATCCTCGACCATGACCTTGAGAAGGGCATGGTCGTTTTCCATGTGACCGCCCTTGAGGGTATCGAGAAAATGGGTGACGGGAGAATCTTCGGGAGCCACCGAGATCTGCATCCCACCCTGGGCCATCACGCTGTTCGAGTCACCAAGCCGAAGCTTCGTTGCCAAGATCACCTTCGCTCCGGCGCCGTGCGCATGCAAGGCCGCCGCGCATCCGGCTCCTCCACCGCCGATGACCAGCACATCGCAGGTGTAGTGGGCGTTGAGATCGGCATGATCCTGGATGGAGCTGTCGCCTTCGAGCAATGTCGCCAGCTCGACGACCGTCTTGTCGCCTTCGTTCGGACCGAACTTGATCGGCCGATAGGCGCTGGTGCGAAAGTCGGGGTGATACTTGTGAATCAGCTGGTCGCGGTCTGCTGGAGAAAACTTCGGGATGGTCTGTTTGCGCCGGGCGTCCCGAGTCTTGTGTACGATTTGTTGGAGGGCATGAATGTCCATCTCGGGCGCCTCAAGAACGTCGCTACTTTACCGTGGCACAGTGCTCGGCCAGTTCCTTGTCGTTCATCTTCAAAATTTTGTTCCAGTCGTCGTTGAACCGACCGTCTTGAATTTCCTTAATGCGCGTATCGAGGCCCTCCGGCTGTTCGGAAAAATGCGCTCCCTGCGCCCGGCTCACATACAATGCCACGAGATTCGGCGCGATGTCCGCGATGCAGACCGGCGTGCACATGCCGCACATGACGCAGTCCATGAACATTTCGGAGACGCTCTTGAAGTCGCCGAACACGGCTTTCCAGACACCTTCGCGCACGTCGATTTTCTGCGGACACGCTTCGGTGCAGGCGTTGCAGTTCCGGCAGAGCGGCGCTTCGGGATAGAGATTGAACAAGTCTTGCTTGGGGTCTTGAAGCTTTTGAATGTCGTAGGTGGCCTTGCGCGCCGGAAACGGCGGCATCATCGTAAACGACATGCCGTCCTGAACAGCAGTCTGGCAAGCCAGGCAAGTCTTGACTTTCGGATCGTCCTTCGTCCGGTAGTAGGTCGCGCAAGCACCGCAGAAACCACCGAGGCATCCGACGCCGCGAACGACATCAATGCCCGCATACCACATGGCCTTGATGACGGTGATTCCTTCCGGCACTTCCACTTTCTTGCCGGCGATCTCGATCGTCACCATCCGAGGCTTCAATACCTCGGGCTGATCGATCACGTTGGTATCTTCTTGATTCATTGTTCCTTCGTGAGGCGCGAAGCGTAAGGGATGAAACAATCCCTCACGCCTGGACGCCTAACTCCTAACGCATCCTATGCAATCGCGTCGACGATCTTGTTCAAGGTCGAGCTTGGGCGCATCGCCTTTGCAGCCTTCGCGTCGTCCGGGTGATAATATCCGCCGACGTCCTGCGGCTTTCCCTGCGCCGCCAACAACTCCTGATCGATCGTCTTCTCGTTATCGGTCAGATCTTTGGCGATCTTCTGGAACTTCTCCGCGATCTTCTTATCCGCTGTCTGCGCGGCCAAGGCCTGTGCCCAATAGAGCGCCAGGTAGAAATGGCTGCCCCGGTTGTCGATCTCGCCGACCTTACGAGCCGGTGACTTATTGCTCTCGAGGAACTGCGCATTGGCTTGGTCCAGCGTATCCGCCAAAATCTTGGCGACCGCATTGTTCCCCACCTTTGCCAGGTGCTCCAGCGAAGCAGCCAACGCCAAGAACTCACCGAGCGAATCCCAGCGAAGGTACCCTTCTTCCTGAAACTGCTGCACATGCTTGGGGGCGGATCCTCCGGCACCGGTCTCGAACAAACCGCCGCCGTTCAGCAGCGGAACAATTGAAAGCATCTTGGCGCTGGTGCCGATTTCGAGAATCGGGAAAAGGTCCGTAAGATAATC
>JAICUC010000090.1 GCA_025936075.1 Nitrospira sp.
ACTGTCCATGGCATGCATGAAAAACAGCGTTCACACCTTGTTCCGGCCGCTGGGCGGCGAAGGGTCGGCAGCCGTCGCGGTCCACTCGAGCCAGAAGACTCTCTAGCGCTGCGCTGCCATCATGAAAGCCGGATTCCTGACCATTCCCGAGAGTCGCATAATTCCCTTATCTTATAGGGTACGCCGATACGTTTTGGCGCACTCGCTCGTCTATGCAGGCAGTTGCGGACAATGGCGGCTGCCGTCGCATCGTCCGCTGTGGAGTAGGTGACCGATCGTCCGCGGCGGCCGATCCGTCCAAACTTCACCTCGATCCCCCACCTCCAATGGGTTTTGCGCTGCCTCGGTGCTGTAGGCTCGGAAATGCCCTCTTCCCGGATTTTACGCTTCAAGGCGGATATGAAAGTTCGCGTTCTCCATGTTGTTCCTCATTCAGACTTTAATTCGCTTGGCGAGATCGAGCGCTTTGCGCTGATCCACACCCAGATAGTGTGCCGTTGAACCGATGTTCTTGTTCCCGAGCAGATGTTGGGGGGCCGCAAGGTTCTGTGTTTTGTCATAGATGACCGCGGGCTTGGTCCGCCGCATCGAGTGGGTGCTGTGTCGTTTCGGATCGATCCGGGCCAGATAGGACCAGTTTTCACTAGGTTCGCGTATTGTTCACGCGTCAGAGGGCGACCAGTCTTGCGGTTGCCTATGCTGGTCCATACGTCGGCTTCCGGATTTTTGTTCTTTTCAGAGGCAAGTAGCCAATCAGCGATGGAATTCCGTCTCGGGCGACAGCGCGACGACATGGCCGTGCCCGGTCTTTTTCTGCCGTATGGTGGATTCCTGAACAACATCGCCATTGTGATCCGTGATGTCGAAAACTCTGAGCGGCAAAAGGTCTGAAGCACGCAGCATAGTATCGATGGCGGTGTTAAATAGAGCGAGGTCACGAATTGGTCTTTCCGCCCGGAGTAGGGAGCGGAAGACGGCGGCTTGTTTAGGTGTGAAGGGAGCCATTTGACCGACAGCTTTGTTCTTGTTCCACGGGCCTTCATCAATTTTGGCTTTTGTCGCTCTCGATGAGCTCGTGAAAACAATCAGAGCAACTGAATATGGGTTATTAAATTTGGCAGCTTTCACCGCTCTCTACGACGCTTGCGTCCTTTATCCTGCGTTGCTTCGCGATCTCCTCATGGAGCTCGCGCTAACCGATCTATTTCCTGCGAAATGACCGTGAATTCGGCCGAAAGAAGTGGGCCGACGAAGGCTATGCCGAAGAAGTGCTCGTGGCCGAGCTTGGTGCGGCATTTCTGTGCGCCCACCTGGAATTGTCCTTCACGCCACGTGAGGATCACACTTCCTACATCGCGCACTGGCTCACTGTTCTGAAGAATGACAAGCGCGCCATCTTCCGGGCAGCCGCTCATGCGCAGCGCGCTGCAGACTATATCAATAGCCTTCAGTCCTATGTCTAGAAGCCTATCTGGAGCATCCTCCATACTGCGCACAAGGCCTCGAACGCAATTCCACCACTGTTTTGTAATTTCTACGCTGTCCGTTTCCGTCGTTTTCGAGAGACTACCCCTGAGAATAGCTGCGCAAATTCTTCTGCCGACATTGGTCGCCCAAAGTAATGTCCCTGCACTTCGTCACATCCCTGTCTGCGAAGAAGCGCCAGCTGCTCCTCGGTCTCTACACCCTCTGCCAGCACGGAGAGATTCATGCTGTGTGCTAGGGAGATGATGGCGCGAGTAATGGAGGCATTAGCCGAGTTGCTCGTCACGTCTCGGATGAATGATTGGTCGATCTTGAGCATGTTCAAGGGAAACCGCTGCAGATGGCTCAATGAGGAATAGCCGGTTCCAAAATCGTCGATCGACAGCCTGACGCCCATGGCCCTGAGCTCCAGCAGCATGATGATGGACGTTTCCACATGCCGCATGGTGATTGATTCCGTCAATTCCAACTCAAGAGATTCCGGAGCGAGATGCGTTTCCGACAACGCCCTAGCAACGGCATTCGTCAACGAGACTCCATGGAAGAATAAATTGGAGACATTCACGGACATTCGAATTGGAGCGTACCCGGCATCTTGCCAGGCTTTGTTTTGTCGGCAGGCCATGAGCAACACTTCGTCATCCACTTTTTGAATCATTCCTGTCTCTGTCGCAACAGGAAGAAACACAGCAGGCAGCAGCATTCCCCGCTGAGGATGACGCCATCGGACCAGCGCTTCTGCACCCACGATTCGGTCGGTCCGGATGTCCACTTGCGGCTGGTAATACACAACCAACTCATGACGTTCCAGCGCCCTCCGCAGATCATTTTCCATCTTGAGTCGCTCGGTGGCCAATGCGTTCATGGCCTCGGAATAGAACTGAAAATTGTTCCGGCCTTGTTCCTTCGCGTGATACATGGCGACGTCTGAACTTTTCAGGAGAACATCCACTGAATCTCCATCACTCGGGAAGATCGCGATCCCCACACTGACCGTTACGGAGATCTCATACCCATCGATTAAGAAAGACCTCGCCAAGGCCTCCAATATACGTCGGGCCACCGTCCCGGCATTCTGGGCATCCCGGATGTTGGTCAATAAAACAGTAAATTCATCGCCACCCAAGCGGGCGAGTTCATGCGTCTCATCCTTTTCCACCGACCGGCCGACAGAATCGCTGTGCCTGATCGAGTCCGACAAACGGTCCGCTACCTGTTTCAAAAGCAAGTCTCCGACATTATGGCCCAACGTGTCGTTGATGACTTTGAATCGGTCCAAGTCGAGGAACAGCACCGCAAGCGTCGACTGGTAGCGGCGCGCATGGGCAAGCGCTCGCGTGACACGATCCTTGAATAACACACGGTTGGGCAGCCCGGTTAAGCTATCGTAATACGCCAAACGGTGGATTTCCCGCTCCGAGCGTTTTCGCTCACTGATGTCCTGCGCCGTCCCCACAATTGTGGGAGCTTTCAGCTGATCATCGAATACGGCCTCGGCCTGCAGATTTACGGTAAACTCATGCCCGTTCGGCAGCACGATCCGATGGTCCACATCACAGGGCTTTCGTTCCTTGAGGATCAAGGTCAGCGCCTGGTCGACACGCTCGCGGTCTTCTTGATGAATAGCATGGAGAAACGCCTCCTTGGTCCCCCCGAAGTCTTGTTGTCGAATTCCCATCAACCGACAGAGTTCCGGCGATGGCGTAAAGTGATCAGTGAAGGGATGCCACTCCCAATCGCCGATCTTGGCGATCCGCTGCGCCAGACTGAGTCTCGTTTCGCTACGCAGGAGGGCGTTCAACGTGACGCTCCCCCGCAACATGTACCGGACTCGATGTCCCAAGATCGTCGCATTCATCGGTTTGGTGATGAAATCAGTGGCACCGCACTCATACGCGCGAGCGATCGAGTCAGCATCGTCCAAGGCCGTCATAATCAGAATCGGTACACGGCTCCCTTCCACCGACTCACGCAGTTGTGCGCAAGTGGCAAACCCATCCATCACGGGCATCACCACGTCCATAATGATAAGATCCGGACGCCGACATACGAACTGCTCTAAGGCTTTCGTACCGTTCGATGCCTCACACACGTCGAACCTCGCCTGTTGGAGAGCCTCGCGTACGAAAATTCTAACCAATTCCTCATCGTCGACCACAAGGACTAACGAGGAAGTCTTCTCGTCTTCCCTTTGCATATCGGTAAAGTTGGTTTCCTTACTGCCCCAGAGATTTACAATGACTTAAGCGGCTTCTTTTGCCAATAAGCCTTCGATCGATCGCTTCGCTCGAAGATATTCCTTTTCGACCTCGGCGAAAGCAGCCGGTGCCAACGATAAATCCCCCGAACAAGCTATGGTCTCGAGCTTTTTGATCTGCTCCGCCAATGTTCTGGCACCGAACATCCCGCTGCTTGACTTGAGGGAATGTGCAGTTTGGAACAACTCAGCGGCGTTCTGCGCAGCGATGTGCTGCCTCATAGCCTCGATAGATTGCCTCGAAGAATCTAGATATCGAGACAATAGGTCAACATAGATATCCGGTCTGCCGGGGCGGCGAAGGGCGCGTATGCCTTGCAAAGTTCCTTCGTCAAGGCAATCGGTAGACTCGCTCACGGCGGCAACCACCGATGCGGCCTGACCAATGCTGTCAGGCTTGTTCGAAGGAGATGATCTACTCTGCGATACCCACCGTCGCACCACAGTAATGAGTTGGGTTTGCCTGAATGGTTTGCTCAAATAATCATCCATGTCTTGAGCTAAACAGCGCTCCCGATCTCCAGCTATCGCATGGGCGGTTAAGGCGATGATCGGCACTCGTGGGAGCCCGAGATCTTTTTCCCGGATACGGATTGCAGCCGTAGCAGCAAATCCATCCATCTCAGGCATCTGACAATCCATAAACACCAAATCGAACGTGCGGTTCATCACTGCTTCAACGGCTTCACGCCCGTTGCACGCGGTATGAGCATGATACCCTTCGACCGAAAGCATCTCCGCCGTGACTTCTCGATTCACCGGATTGTCCTCTGCCACCAAGACAGACACATCTTTCCGGGGTTCCTGATGGGTCCTTTCAACAGGCACGGGCTCGGGCAAAGCCGAACTCCCTTTCCCTGTCATGGCGAGGGCAATGAGACGATTGTAGAGGTGGGATTGACGCACGGGCTTGGTAATCGAACCATCAAGCTCCCCGGCAACATCCGAGGCAAGCCCTCGTTCATCTTGCCCCATCGAGGTCAGCATGATGATTTTTATCCTCGCCAGCCGACTGTCAGCTCGTATGGCTCTGGCCAATTCAAACCCGGCCATTTCTGGCATTTCCCCGTCGATAATCGCCAGATCGTACAGTGCCTGTGGGCCCGACACATTACGAATGATTTCTAACGCTTCTTTGCCAGACGATACAGTTATGTGAGCAATACCCCACCCATTCAGGTATTGGCCAAGAATGTGGCGGCTGGTCGCATTGTCGTCGACCACGAGCGCGCGCATCCGGCGGAATGCGTCACAGGCCTCCCAGCGTTTCGATTCGCCCTTGAGCGACCGAGAGAACGGTATCTTTAACCAAAACGTCGAACCAGCGCCCAAGGAGCTTTCGACACCGATCGTTCCGTTCATCAGATGCACCAATTGCTTAACGATGGTTAAGCCCAGCCCCGTCCCACCGAACTTCCTGGTGGTTGATCCATCCGCCTGCGAGAACGCCTCGAAGATCTTTTCTTGCACGGAAGGGGCGATTCCTAATCCCGTATCCTTTACCGCTAGGCGGAGCGTGACCAGATCGGCCTTCTCTTCGACGTGAGATACCGACAGCACAATTTCTCCTTGTTCTGTAAACTTGACGGCATTCCCCACGAGATTCACGAGGATTTGGCGCAGTCGCGTGACATCTCCTCTCAAATGCCTCGGCACCCCGTCGAGAATATTGGAAGCTAACTCGACCTGTTTCGACTGCACTCGGTGTGCAAAGAGATCCATCACCTCCCCGATCAACTCCTTCAAATCGAAGTCGCTGTTCTCTAATTGCAATTTACCTGCTTCAATCTTGGAGAAGTCCAGGATATCATTCACCACGTCGAGGAGGGTGATGCCTGATTTATCCACAATCTCGACAAACCGCCGCTGTTTATCCGTCAACTGGGTATGAAGCAATACCTGTGTCATACCCAGAACTCCGTTCAGTGGAGTTCGAATCTCATGACTCATGTTGGCTAAAAATTCTGTCTTCGCCTGGCTTGCCGCCTGGGCTTTCTGAGCCAACTCCACCGCCTCATGCGTTTTCTCTTCAAGCTCTTTCGTCCGCTCTTCGACCTTCGTTTCCAGGGTACGCTGGTATTGCTGAACTTCCTCCTGAGAGGAGGCCAACCGCTGGACCATCTTATTAAAGGATTCCGCCAACGTCCCGATTTCATCCCTGCTTGTCACCACCACAGATTGCCGAAAGTCTCCCCCGGCAATCCGTCCAGTTGCTGCGACGAGGTCTTGAACGGGATGAATAAACCGACGGATCAGAAGCAGGGTCACCATGACACCGACCAATACGACGGCAAATGTCAGGGAGCCGATCCAGAGCAGATACCCGTAGAGCTCTGCCCTCAATCGCTCTTCGCTGAGCCCAAGCCTCAGATGTCCGATCACTTTTTCCGACGGATGGGAGTGAAGCTCATCGGCAAATAGGTTGGAATTCGCTCGCGACTCAATCGCGACATGAATATCAATATGCCGTCGTCCGCTCTGGTGATCAAGGATCTCTGAGAACGTAACGCCCGTTGAAGGCGGACCAGACTGAACCGCATTTTCCATCGCGTCTTTCGAAACCCGATCCTTGGCCTCCTGAATCAATGGATTGTTGTTGGCGTTGTGGATTACCACATACGCGAAATCCGGATCCATCCGCGCACTATTTATGATTACTTTGAGCGTCTCGACATTCTCTGTATAGACTCCGTATTCGCTGGCCTGCGCCAATATGCCGGCGGTAATCATGCCACGGTGGACTAATTCATCGCGAGTGCTTGTCACCTCACGATACAGCGCCAGAGAACCGATAGTAATCGCAGTCATCAACATAACCGCGATCGTGAGGAGATTGAATTTGGTGGTCAGGCTCGTCTTCATCGAGAAGCTGTCACTGGAACACCTGGGTTGCTCTATCAATGACCTGTTGGGGTAACTCAATGTTCATCGACCGAGCGGTTTTCAAATTAACAGAGAAGAGCACCTTCCTTGGGGGATCCACCTGAATCGTCCGAGGATTCGTCTTGTTCAGAATCTTGACGGCGATTTCCGCACATTGGTTTCCGATGTCGCCATAGTCCCGTTCTAGCGCATACAGGGAGCCAGCCTTGACCCATGGAGCCGACAATCCGGCAAATGGAATCTTGTGCCGAAACGAAAACAGTAAGATAGGCTCGGCCGTCTGTGACGATACTACTACTTGGTCTGTGATGCCCCAAAGAACATCCACATTATTCGCCAAACTGTCCAGCGCGTCAGGAATGCCTCGAGGTGTCTCAACAGGCCTCGGTACGAGCTTGATGCCGAGTTTTTTGGCTAGGTTCTGCGCCTGGTCGATTTTCTCCTGGTTCTCTTGCGGACTGTACAGCACCCCGACGGTCGCCAGGTCCGGGAGTAACCGTCGCATTACTTCAAATTGGCTTTCGAGGGAAAACTCAAGGCCAACCCCCGTCAGATTACCCTTCTTCCTCAACTTCTCCAGGTGTGCCGTAAGGCTGGCGATCATCGGCACCTTTTCATGTTCAGCAAGGACTGCCTGCGTCGCCAATGATCCCACCGTCAAGAACAACGTCGGGGGCTCGCTCTTGAAGGGGCGTAGCATGTTCGCAGCATTCTCACTGTTACCCTTCAAATTATGGATTTCGATCTCCGCCTGAACTCCGGCACCAGCCAGGGAGGTACGAAATCCCTTCACCATATCGGTATAGGGAGACGACTCTTGACTGAGGACAATGACCACCTTGGGCGAAGCCGCCACGGCCGGCACCGGCTGATGGCTGATCCAGACGAGCCATCCAATCGCAAGCCAGCAGGTCATCGCCGTTGCTGTTCGGGGAAATAGCACCGGAGCCGAGTCCCTTTCAGAAGCGATATTTCAACTTCAGCCAATAGGTTCGGCCGTCCTGCAAAATCGTATCTTGGAAAAGTTGACCAGCCGTAGGATCACTGTAGTGATAGTCAAATGCGTTATTGACTTGGGCGGAGAATTCCCAGCCTGGCAACAGTTGTTGGGTAAAGAGCGTCACATTTGTCAGGAACACACTCTTTGCACTGTTCCCGGCAAGTGTGAGACGACTGCTCATATAGAGAGTTTGCAGACTGGCAAACGCCTTGTCGCGAAACAACGGAATTATGAGATTCCCCTTCACCAGATGCTGCGGAGAATTCGTGAGTAATCGGTCGCTTGCACTATCTCTCGCTTCTTGGATCGCATAGCTGACCCGTCCATCCCACCCGTTCGGCCATTTTCCTTCCACCGTCAGCTCAAGGCCCTTTGCATTGATCTTGTTTCCATTCCGATAGACCAATAGATTGTCGCTCGGGTCAAGGACCTGCTCGATCAACCTGTCAATCTCGTAATAGTAGGCACTGGCAGACCCTCGAATGTGATGGCCAAGATACTGCTCCAGCACCAATTCGAAGGTATTGATGGTTTCTGGTTTGAGGTCCGGGTTGGGTTTGCTTGCATTCGACACGATATTGAACTGTTGAAATGGATTAGGGGCCCGAAAGGCTCGTCCATAGAGCAGTTTGGCTGTCGTATCTCGCCAGGTATAGATTAACCCAGTCCGAGGATTGACCGTTCCCCCGAACGTCGAATAGTGATCATAGCGAACACCCGCGTTGAGGATTAGGCGGTCCGTGATTGAAAATTCGTCCTGAAAGTACATGGCCCCAATATTGGAGTTGCGATTATCGTTTAGGTAGGTCGTTGGAGGGAAAGGACCTGTATTCGACTGATCCATACGAAACTGACTTCTGAATTCGCTCCCCAGCGTGACCTTATGCTTCTCAAACAACCGCTGCACCAATGTCAGCTCTCCCCCGACTTGCTCAGTCGCTACCGCATAATCCTGAGCGGGCGGCAGGGGAGCAGGATTCAGCAAATAATCATCGCGAAAGTAGTAGTTGTCATAATACAGCCGCCCTTTTACCGTGAGTTGATTCGCAAATATATGTTGATATTTGAGATCCACATAGCCACGGCGATCGACGGCGGCATCTCGTGCATTGTTAAATATGGTGCCAAATGCTGCCGTCGGGATGCCCTTTTTGCGTCCCACATACCCCCCCTGCAGGATGAACTCTCCATACGAGACCTTGGCAAAGAAATTGTCGAAGGTGTCCTGATCCATACGGTGGGCGATGCCGTTGTTTGTGGCAGGTGTATTAAACTCTGGATAAAATAAATTCTCCTGTCCCACACTGTAGAAATAGGATCCTGAGGCGATGAATTCCAGCCCATTGGACAGTTTTTGTCCATAGGTCAGCCGACCCTTATTGGAGGTATAGCTGGAGTTTTCCCATGACGCTTCCCCCCCCTTGATGTCACGCCCTCGCTTAGTGATCACGTTAATCACCCCGAAAAATGCGTTGGTTCCATACAAGGAGGAACTCGGGCCACGGACGACTTCGACCCGTTCAATGAGGTCGACATCGATCGGAGAATCCGTCCCAATCGGTGCCTGATCGAACATTGCATCGTTCAATCGGTGGCCATCAACCAGCAACTGGAACCGACTGTTAAAATCGGCAGGGCGGTTGAAGCCACGAATGCCAAGATAGTCATAGAGTCTGTCATTGGTGATGAAGAAACCGGGAACGCTCTGGAGGACTTGAGCGAACGTGCGATAGCCGTATTTTCGGATCTGATCTCCAGTAATGATGGTGACAGCAGCCGGCGCTTGTGTAATTTTCTGTTCGTATTTAGCCGCGCTGTACACGATGGGAGTCTGTCCCAGTAGCATCGCCTCTTCCCCGGATATCTGAGCAGGCTCACCTGTGGAAGTTGGTTCGCTTTGTGGGGTGACACCTTCCAGCTCTGTCTGCGCAATTCCCGCCACCGGACTCAGAAGGATCAGCGCGATACCGGTCCAGACCGAGTAGAACTTGCCCAACTGGAGCCCATGCCAGATCT
Organism: Nitrospira sp.; assembly: GCA_025936075.1. Taxonomy (GTDB): domain Bacteria; phylum Nitrospirota; class Nitrospiria; order Nitrospirales; family Nitrospiraceae; genus Nitrospira_D. Next base: position 9,642 of record JAICUC010000090.1, read on the forward strand.
TCATGACTTCGTCACCTTTGTTCAGAAGACAAAACGATTAGTGCCGCGCGTTTAATGCACAGCTGAAGCGACGATATCAGTATTTTTTTATTGGTAAAGAAATTGGAGGGAATCAGCTATGTGTCTTTATACGTGTCTTTAATTGGACAGAAGGGTGGCTAGTTGATAGGATAACTAACATTGTGCAACGGCAGTCGGTCTAGGGAGATCGAACCAATTATGGATGACAGCTATTCGAACAGAGACCCGCAGTAATTGATGCAGCCCCTCGTAGAGATCGCCGAACAACATGTGCTGACGAAACGGCCAATCTGGCGATTTCCGTCAGAAGGCTTAGAGCTCAACTTGGAGGAGCTGGACAGGCTCTCTCTCCAATACGCACAAAAGTTGGCCGCCCTGGGAATTGGCCATCAAGACAAGGTGGGGCTCGTTTTAGACAACTCTTCAGACTATGTGGCGCTCATCATTGCGCTGCTCAAACTCAACGCCATTATCGTTCCGCTTCGCCCCAAGTGGAATAAGCATACGAAGTGTGACACGTATCTCACCAAGTGTGACGATGTCTGCGACTTCAAGCTAGTGCTTTATGAAGATATCGCCCTCGCCAGCGTATTTGAGAGTTGGACAACAATAAGGAGCAAGCCCGCACTCTCCCTCACTGCCTTCAAATTGAGCCCCGAACTTCCAGACTCCTGTCAACGTCCCAAGATACACAGTCACGATATCGCCGTACTCCAGTTTTCTTCTGGAAGCACAGGACAACCGAAGGCCGTGATCGTGACACATGGCATGGTAATGGCGCAGCTCGTAAATCTTGTGGAGAATCACACCCGCTCGCGCCGTGGAACTCCCGTCGCGTCCTCCGCGTCATGGATGCCCATTCATCACGACATGGGATTATTTATCGGCGTCTTAAAACCGTTATTCGTTGGGTGTGAGAATTTGCTGGCTCCGCCGAGTTATTACATGCGGAACCCAGGGCGTTGGTTCTCACACTTGTCTACGCACCGCGTCGACTTCACGTTCACCACTAATTCCGCGCTCGCCACGACGCTGAACTTAATCGTTCGGAAGCTTCAGGGAACTGATATCTCATTGGATGCGCTCCACATCTATATTGTCGCCGAAAAAGTGAGCCCGCTGATGGTACGCCGTTGCTACGAAATTCTTCCCCAACTGCGCATGCCAATGGATCAGCTGCATGTCGGGTATGGCATGGCTGAAAATGCTTTGGGATGTTCATGCACAAGAACACCCACCATCAGCATCATACGGTGTCTAATCGATGACCATGGGCACGTCGTCCCCATTGCATCGGATGATTCACGTTCCAATGCAATCGAATTAGTATCGATAGGAACGCCTGACAATCTACATGAGATCACA
>JAICUC010000352.1 GCA_025936075.1 Nitrospira sp.
ACCAACTCCGAAAAGTGTTGAGCAAGAAACACAAGGCCAAGCAGCTGCAGGATTACCGTATCCAATTTTTTAACGGCGCCGCGAAGAATGGTGCGTCACAGGAAATAATCGACCGACTCTGGAAGATGATTATGAGTTTCGCCGGCTACAGTTTTTGCAAGCCCCATTCGGCCAGCTATGCGCAGGTGTCATTCAAGTCCGCCTATCTCCGCACTCACTATCCGGCGGAATTCATTGCCGCTGTCATTAGTAACGAAGGGGGATTTTACTCGACATTCGCGTACATCTCCGAAGCCCGGCGCATGGGACTGGCCATCCTGCTGCCGGACATCAACGAGAGCGATTGGGCCTATCGCGGCGAAGGGGAGTGGCTGCGGATGGGCCTCATGCAGGTGAAGACAATCCCGGAAACACTCGGCGTGAGGATTGCCGAAGAACGCACACAAAATGGCCCGTATCGGTCATTTCAGAACTTTCTTCGGCGTGTGAAGCCGGAGTCGTCCCATGCCAGAGCATTGGTCCGCGCCGGCTGCTGCGATTCCATCGCCGGCGAGCTGACAAGGCCGGCCTTGATGTGGCGGCTATATGTGGGAAGCGATGTCGCCTCAAGTCCCTTACCGATTCCGGACGACTATTCAACCGCTCAGAAACGAGCCCATGAGATCGAATCGTTCGGCTTTCTGGCCAGCCGCCATCCTCTGACCCTCTACCGCAAGCAGATCGAACGGCTCCGACCGGTGCCGGCCGCCCAGATGCATTGCTACATCGGTCGGCACATCATCATGGTCGGTGTGCTGATCACGGAAAAGGCAGCTGAGACCAAACATGGCCAAGCTATGGAATTCATCACCTTGGAAGACATGACAGCCCTTTACGATGCCACTCTGTTCCCTGAGATCTATCGCCGCTGCTGCCATTTGCTCTCACCCAATCGACCGTACGTGGTCCGGGGATTGGTAGAAGAAACATTCGGTGTCGTCACCCTGACTGTAGTGGATCTGCAGTTGCTGGAATCGGCGGGCGAGGGAAATCACCCGCTCCCTTCTTGGAAGAACCGGTGTATGGTTACACCATGCGACGCCTCGTCCAATCTGCCGCCCGATTCATTCCGGTTAAACTGACCATTCCAAGTCTGCAACAGGCCGCCTCACCCTGTACCGGATGCGATCTGTACCAACGAGCCACGCAAACGGTGTTTGGAGAGGGCTCAACCCATGCGACGATCATGTTCGTCGGCGAGCAGCCTGGCGACCAGGAGGACCGGACCGGACATCCTTTTGTCGGACCAGCCGGTAAAATCTTGGACAAGGCTTTGGCTGAAGCGGGAATTGAGCGGGAGAGCGTGTATGTCACGAATGCCGTGAAGCATTTCAAATGGGAGCCACAAGGCAAGCGCCGTAAGCACAAGAAACCGTCGGCTTCCGAAATCGCCGCCTGTCGTCCATGGCTTGAAGCGGAAGTGCAAACGGTCAAACCACAAGTGATCGCGTGTCTCGGTGTGACGGCAGCCCAGTCGGCTTTTCAAAAGACTCTTCGTTTGAATGACCTGCGAGGACGGCCTTGGAGCACGCCTATTGCTTCGAACGTCTTTGTGACCGTCCACCCATCGGCAATCCTTCGACATCCGGACGCAGCACAGCGCGAAGAGGAATATCACCGCTTCGTCGAGGATCTGAAACGAATCAAGCAATTTCTCCGGGCACAGGCGGCCTAATGATGTCGTGCCGACCGGATCGCACTCAGACCTGCCTGCTCATCATCGACATGATCAACGAGTTCACGTTCGACGGCGCCGAGAAACTCTTCCCGGCCATCGAACAGACGGCAGCGACCATCGCGACACTCAAGCAACGCGTCAAAACAGCGGGGTTGCCGGTCTTGTACGTGAACGACAACTTCGGCAAGTGGCGTTCGGATTTCCGAACACTCGTGAATCGGTGTGGAGAAGACGACTGCCGTGGAAAACGAATCGCGGAAACCTTGCGACCGGAGAAGGAGGACTACTTCATCTTGAAGCCCAAACATTCGGGCTTTTTTGCGACACCGTTGGAGCTGTTACTCCGCCATCTCAACATCCAGAGAGTCGTCCTGACCGGTGTCGCAGGGGACAACTGTGTCCTCTTCACTGCCGCCGATGCCTATATGCGCAACTTCGATGTGGTAGTGCCGGCAAACTGCACCGTATCCATTGATCCTAATGCCAATGGTTCGGCGCTCGAACACATGCGCGAAACCTTGAAGGCCGATACGGCTCCATCCAAAATTATCATGGACAAATTGGCCGCATAAGAAGCTGTGCGCAAATTGGCGGAAGAACCGTGACACGTCGATCGCGCTCCAATGCATCGCGAGTGCATGGGAAACCCGCAATGGACAATACAAGCTCTGGACCTGGGGCTGTGGCGCGAAAGCAAAAGCTGCCGGAACGACAGATGCGGTCCCTCCCTCAAGCAGCCCCCTGTTGGTGTCCATTACAAGAGGGCGGAGTCCGAACGGACGACCAGCACTTTGAGGCACTGACGGCAGCCGTGTTTTGCGCGAGATTCAAGCCGGATATCGTCCGTAGCAGATGGCGAGCTATTCGACGGTGCTTCGCCTATTTCAATCTGACTGTGGTCGCCTCTTGGCCGGAGCATAGAATCGAATGGTTAATGCAGCAGCCGGGGATCATTCGAAACCGCAAGAAGATTGTTGCCACGTTGCGGAATGCAGGTGAGCTGATAAGGCTACGGAGGCGTTACGGGAGCGTGGAGGCATACTTGAGTCGCACTCAGGGGCGCCGCTCGGGCTTGGTGCATATGGTCGATCGATGGGCGCATTATATCGGTGCTCCTTCGATTCGGTGTTATCTCGCCTGCGCCGGGCTCCATCCGGACAAACACAAGAAGGAACGGTATCACCGTGGAAGCGGCCAAATGAAAGTCTATGAGACCTCGAGATCATGACGATCGAGTGCTGACAACGGGCGGCCTCCGCCCCGGCGTAGATCTCGATGATTCCGCCGCCCTCGAGGTGCCCAAAGCGTCTCACTATCCGGCAAAGCACATACCTACATCAATGGCGAAGTGACGAAGACACGGGTCCCAATTTGGAACAGCAATTATCTGAGTTATGAAGTCACGTACTCTCTTCCAGCCTCGAACTTGCCGCGCGAATTCGACTCGGCGGGCAGGAACGGAATCCAGAAGAACGCCGCCAGCGTGACAGCGGCGGCGAGAATGATCAACGGCCTGAGTTGGTGGTCGAAGATGCGTTCGTACAAATGGCCGCCGATCATCGCGGAGAGATGGGTGGTGACACTGTGGATCGCCATGAGCGATGCGAAGGTGAACCCTGCGGCCTGCGGAGGACAGACCGAGGCCGCAAGGCTGAAAAGTGTGAGGAGCGCGATCATGCTCACGACGCCCCCGAATAAATACAACACGACGGCGGTGCTTCCGTTTAGCCATAGGTACCCCAGCGCTAAAATGGTGTTCAGCGCGATGCTGAGAGCCACCAAATGTTGAGTGGAGAGACGGTCGGCCAGACAGCGGCGGTAGGTCAAGGCGCCGAGCACCGCGCCGATTGAGCCGATCGAGACCAGCTGTCCGATGAAATACTGATCGAATCGCAAATGGTCGGTCAGATGGTAATACAG
>JAICUC010000207.1 GCA_025936075.1 Nitrospira sp.
CTTGCCGACATGGGTGATCCGACCACCTTGGATGCTCTGGTCAGCGCCTGCAACGACGAGTTCTGGTCCGTCCGGGCCCATGCCGGCTGCGGCGTCGCAAAAATAGGCGGGCCGAAGGCGATCGAAGCCCTGATCGGCCTGTTCAACGATCCCATCATGGAAGTTCGCGATCAGGCGGTCGAGGCTGCGGCGAAGATGGGCCCGATCATGCTCGATCGCCTGGTGGCTGCCGTGAAAGACGAACGTTGGCGTGTACGCGAACACGCCGCCAAGACGGCCGGCAAGATCAAGGACCCGAGAGCCGTCGATGCGCTGATCGCCGCCTGTCGCGACCGGGACGGGGCCGTCAAGAGCGCAGCGGCGGAAGCGTTGGGCAGAATCGCCGATCCGAAAGCCATCCCGGCCTTGGTCAAGCTGTTTCGAGATTCTTCGAAAATCGTGCGCGAGACGGCCGGAACGGCGCTGGTCTACATCGGGCATTCCTCGGTCGATCCATTGATTGAAAGTCTCAAGGACAAAGATTTTGTGGTTCGATGTCATGCGGCCCGTGCGTTGGGCGGGATGACCACCGATTATCAAATCGGCAGGTCCTGGGTACGGGACGCAAAGGTCGTCGACGCCTTGATCGACGCCCTGAAAGATCCTGACCGAGCCGTTCGCGAAGATGCGACGATCGCATTAGGCATGATCGGTGACGCCCGAGCGATTGATGCGCTGATCGAGGCCATGAAGGACGGAGCGGTGAAACGTCATGCCATTGCCTCACTCGGCATGATCGGTGATTCACGGGCCCTCCCGGCCGTGTTGGACGCCTTGAAGGGCAAAGGCATCAAGCAGGATGGCTCGCCGACGCCCGGATGCATCGTCAGCGAGGATGCGTTCATCAAGGAAGCCGCGGCCACTGCTCTCGGCCAGTTTCGCAATCCTCGTGTGATTCCGGATTTGATCATGTTGCTGAAAGACGGGGTCTTGCGGGAAAAGGCGGCGGCGGCTCTGGCGGTGATCGGGGACGCGGCCATCGAACCGTTGATTGCCTTCCTCTATGATCCCAAAGCGTCTGAGGTCGAGGCTGAAAAGGAACGGGTGCTTTCGTACGCGTCCGTTCGACTGACGGCAAAAGACGCCTTGAAGCAGATCGCTCTCGATACGTTGGAAAAACTGGGATGGACGCCTCCTGATGAAACGGTGGAGATCAGCTCAAGCCAGGCCGACAATCTGCGCGTCGATCGGCCGTTAGGAAAAACCGGACGCTTTGGCCCGTCCGGCGACTTGGCTAATTGACCCCCCTGCAACCAGGCTCACAGCCGCCATCCAGTTGCCATGAAGACATTTATTCCGAAGTGAACCGCTGAATCCTGCAAGAAGGGAAAACAGGATGGCCGATGCCGTCACAGAGCAGATCGCGGCACTCAGGGACGAGGATTGGGCGATCCGTGGTGAAGCGGCCGGCCTGCTCGGCAACTTCAAAGATCCGCGTGCGGTAGTTCCCCTGATTTCTCTCCTTCGGGACCAGGACCGTTCCGTGCGAGAGGCGGCGATTGAAGCGTTGCGTTCGATCGGAGCGCCGGCCGTCGAGACGGTGGGGACCTGCCTTACCGAACCGGATCTTTCGGTTCAGGAATCAGCGTCGGCAATTTTGGCCGCCATTGCGGATGAGCGGGCGCTCGCTCCACTCATCAAGGTGCTGCACAGCGACGACTGGATCGTTCGGATGCACGCGGCCAAGGCGTTGGGTCGGGTACGGAACGCAGACGCGGTTGAGCCGCTCATGCCGCTGCTTCAAGACAAAGTCAAAGCGGTTCGTGAGGAGGCGGCCGCCGCTCTGGCCGCCATCGGCGACGCCTCGATTCCTCACCTCTTGAAGGCATTACAGCATGAGGACTGGCTCGTTCGTCTCCATGCCGTGGAATCGTTGGGGAGGTCAAGATCAAAACGGGCTGTGGAACCGCTGCTGTCGGTGTTGTTCAACGATCAGGATTCTGCGGTTCGCGAAGATGCAGTCCGGGCCTTGGGCGACATCGGCGATCCACAGGCAATCGACTATTTGTTCACGGCGATGCGTGAACCCGGATTGCGGATATTGGCGGTCGAAGCACTCGGTCGCATCGGTGATGCTCGGGCGGTTCCCGTGCTGATCGACGTCCTCTCGGGAACCAGTCCTCCAAAAGCGACGAGGACGGTGGCAGGCTGCGGAGACCAGTGGAATGAAGAAGCCATGACACAAGGGGCGGCGGCGCGAGCGCTCGGCGCGAGCGGCGACGAAAGGGCGATCCCTTCGCTTGTCGCGGCACTGAACCAGACCTTTACGAGGGTTGAAGCGGCGACGGCACTGGCCAAATTCGGGGCGAAGGTCATTCCAGTCTTGCTTCCACTGTTGAACGAACCTCGCGATGAAAACCTCCTGTTTCACGTTCGTGAAACATTGGCGGCGGCAGGATGGAGACCCGGCAGGAAGTTACGGACCGGCACAAAATAGCCGCGGGCGTAGGCCTTTTTGCTCCTAAATACCATGCCGAAAGAAACGATTGAAACGCTGGTCTCGGAACTGATCCATGAAGAGGATTGGCGCCGTATGCGCGCGACGGCCGCCTGTGTGGCCGGCGGTCCTCGTTCGGTCCAGGCGCTCATCGAGGCGTTACGGTCCGGGCCCACCGAACTGAAAAAAGAAGCGGCGGCGATGCTGGCTCGCATCAAAGACCCACAGGCCGGAGTCGCCCTTGTCGGATTGCTTGAAAGCGATGAGGAGGTCGTCCGGAAGGCAGGTGCGACGGCTCTTGAACAGATGGCCGGCGTACTGGATACGGATACTGCTCGTGCGCTGGTTTCTCTGCTGCCGAAAACTCCGGGAGGGGCGGCTCGGGATGTGCTGACCCACCTGATCGGGGCCATTCCTACATCCGTCCTTTCCCTATGCGAAATGCTCAAACATCCGGACCAGAATGCGCAAGTCGCGGCGGCATTGATGCTCGATCGACTCTTGGATCCCCGTTCCATCGATGCATTTATCGACGCCATGGGCCGGCCGGCCGTGCGGGATATCGCCGTCGGGACATTGAAGAAGCTGAGCGCGATCCGGGAACGAATCGACGGGGTATTCAATGCGTTGCGTGAGGTCGAGGGAGCCGGCGAGCGCGAGGAAGCGCGCATGGCGACGGTTATTGACCTTCTGGGAATCGGACGGCCGAGCGTGGAAATCCTCATCGAATATCTCGAGGACGACGACTGGCTCGTGCGGGAGGCGGCGGCCGACTTACTGGGGAAAATCGGCGATGTGCGGGCCGTTGAACCATTGATGAAGCGGCTGGAACAGGACAAAGATACCGGCGTCAAAGAGTTGGCCATCAAGGCCCTTGGATTGATCGGCGATGCGCGCCCGACGCAGCTCTATCTGGACGCCATTCCCATCCGCCCACTTCGGGTGTATGCCATGGAGGCCTTGGCCAAGATCAAGGAAGTGGGAGTCCTGCGTCCACATAAGGAGCTGTTCGACCGACTCCGAACGGATCGTGACGGCCTGGTAGCCTATAATGCCGGTCTGATTGCCGACAAGTTGGAGGCCCTCACCGTCATGGAGACCCAGGCCCACGAAAAGGATGCCAAGAATGACTGAACCGGATACTTCCGACCGAATCGAACAGCTTATACGGGCTCTCTATGACGACAACGACGCCTTGCGCGACCACGCCATCGCAAGCCTTGGGCAGAGCGGCCCGGAGGCGCTTCCTCGGCTGATCGACCTGATGGCCGATGAAGATGCGGTGATCCGAGAAGCCGCAACCAGTGCGGTCGTTCGGATGGGTCCATCGGTCATAGAACCGATGATCGATGCGCTGCGAGATGATTCCTGGGCCATCCGGGAACAGGCGGCCTCGGCACTCGGCAAGTTGCGGGACAGACGCGCCGTCGATCCTCTGGTCAACGCGATCAAGGACCGAGACGGTGCGGTGCGCACAGCGGCTGTGTGGGCGCTCGAGCGGATCGGAGATCCTCAAGCGGTCCCGGGGCTCATCGAAGCGCTCATGGACAGCGCCCTGCGCGAGGACGCAGCCCGGGTCTTGAAGAAGATCGGCGACGTGCGGGCGGTCGAGGCGCTGATCGATGGACTCCTTGGCCCTAATTGGATGGTTCGCCGCCATGCGGCAGAGGCGCTGGGGAAAATCGGCGATCCCCGGGGCATCAGCCCATTGATCGAATCTCTGAAAGACGAGGATTGGCTGGTCCGTAGGAATGCGGCCGAATCACTCGCGCGCCTCGGCGCAAAAGAAGCCATTCGGGCCTTGCTGGTGTTGCGCGAGGACGAGAACACCATGGTCCAGGAAACCGTTGAGGCTGTATTGACCAGTCTCGGCTGGGCACCCGAACCGCAATAATTCAAACCAAAAGAGGATACATACCCATGGCGGATGAAGCCCCGAAGCTGATTCAGATCGCTCCGAAAGATGGAGAAAAGAAAGACGGTTTCAACTTGGTGACGGAGCGTGTGGTGGCGGTCAACCCCGAGAGCAAACAGCTCGAGGTCGAACTCCTGGCTTACGACGGCAAAACGGTCGTGCTGGACGTGGCTGAGGAGGCGCTGGAAGAGCTCCAAAAGATCAAGGTGGGAGACGGCGCCACGATTCGAGTGGTGGAAGAAAACGGCAAACGGATCGCCAAGAGCATTAAGGTTCGTCCCAAAGACCCGAACGCCGCGAGGGCCGACGCCATGTTGCTCGACCTGAGAGATACACACTGGCTGAATCGTAAATACGCGGCGGAGGTCCTGGGTGAGTTGAAAGATCCCCGCGCCGTCGATCCCTTGGTGGCGGCATTGACCGACGACGTCGGTGATGTGCGGCAACGGGCCTATGATTCGTTGATCAAACTCGGTGGCCCCTCCGTACCCTCGCTCATTCCGCTCTTGGTGTCCGAAGAGGATGAGGTTCGTCAATCCGCGACCGAAATTCTTCGGAAGATCGGCAAACCGGCCGTCGAACCGCTGGCGACGGCGTTGACCGACGCCGATGATCGGCTGAAGACCAGAATCATGAAGGTGCTCGATCGAATGGGATACAAGCCGAAAACAAAGGAGCCAACCAAGGCCGAGCTGCCGAGGCTGACCTAACTTTCTCAGCCGGCGGTCTTGGGGCTCTGCGGTGTACGCCCCACCGACACATGTTTGAAGCCGGCAGCCGCGATGCGTTCGGGATCATAGATGTTTCGGAGATCAAGCAAGACGGGATCCCGCATGACGGACTTTAACTTTTCAAAATCCAGGTTTCGAAACACATTCCACTCGGTCATAATCACCAGCGCATCGGCTCCTTCGGCTGCATGGTAGGTGTCTCGGCAAGGCTGGAATCCGGGCATCAGCTGACAAGCTTCCGCAAGAGCCTCCGGGTCGTACGCGCGTATGCTCGCACCCTCCGCTAGGAGGGTTCGGCCGATCGACAAGGCCGGAGCTTCTCTGAGATCGTTGGTGTTCGGCTTGAAAGAGAGGCCGAGCATGGCCACCGTTTTTCCTTTCAATCCCCCCAACGCCTCTTGAATCTTATCAATCATCCTCCCTCGTTGGCTGTCGTTCACCCGTGAAGCAGCCGAGGCAATTTGCATCGGATAGCCATGGCGCTCACCTGTCTGAATCAGCGCGGCAAGATCCTTGGGAAAGCACGATCCTCCGAAACCAGGGCCCGCATGAAGGAATTTCGCTCCGATTCGATGATCCAGTCCCATGCCCTTCGCCACCATTTGGACATTGGCGCCGACTTTTTCGCAAAGATTGGCGATCTCATTGATGAACGAGATCTTCGTGGCCAAGAATGCGTTGGACGCATACTTGATGAGCTCGGCAGTCGGAACATCCGTCACGACGATCGGTGTTTCGATCAGATAGAGCGGACGATAGAGATCCTTCATGATGGCAATCGCCTGATCGCTGTCCGCACCGATCACGACCCGATTCGGCCTCATGAAGTCTTCGATGGCGGACCCTTCCCGGAGAAATTCCGGGTTCGACACCATATCGAACCGAAAGGCATTCGTTTGAGCGCTCGTAATGACCTTACGAAGTGTCGCGCCGGTGCCTACAGGGACGGTGGACTTCGTCACGATCACCTTGTATCCAGTCATGTGACGCGCAATCCCTTTACCGACCTCCTCGACATACGAGAGATCGGCGGAGCCGTCACCCCTCGGCGGTGTCCCAACGGCAATAAAGATGACGAGGGCCTTATCGACTGCCTTGGCAATGTCCGTGGTAAAACTCAACCTGCCTGCTTTGAACCCTTTGGCGACCAGTTCAGCAAGCCCAGGCTCATAAAACGGGACCTCGCCCTTCTCCAGCTTCTCGATTCTTCGGCTATCGCTGTCCATACAGGTGACATTGACGCCGAACTCAGCGAAACATGCTCCTGTGACAAGTCCGACATAGCCGCTTCCTATCACACTGATGTGCATCAGCCTCTCCTTATTGCATAGGTAATTGACCGAAAGTATAGCAACTTGAATCGTAATCCGGCAACGAATTCCGGTATCGCCTGGAATCCAGCGGTTTCGTTGACTCTCGGAAAATGCGTTGAGTACAATCCGACCCTGTTTCACGCGTGACAAGGAGCTCTCCATCCCTTCCGTTCAATCAATGACTTCTCATCCCCCACGAATTCCCCGCTGGTTTTTGCTCTTGACCGCCCTTGTGACCGGAGCGGTGGTGATGGC
>JAICUC010000285.1 GCA_025936075.1 Nitrospira sp.
CGTTCTCCATTTATAAGTAGAATGAATGACTAAGCAATCGCAGCATGCAATCTAAGAATATGCCAAATGTTGTTCGGCATCCTGAGTCGGTCACAAGGGTTTGTCGGGAAGCGAGAAACGGACATCGTGGGGTAATCGTGTGGTTGACCGGATTGTCAGGATCCGGCAAATCAACACTGGCGTATTCGGTCGAGGAAGTGCTTCACGAGTGCGGCTTCCAGACCGTGGTGCTGGATGGGGACCATCTCCGCCATGGTTTGTGTCGCGACCTAGGCTTTTCTCCGCAAGATCGCCGGGAAAACATTCGCCGGGTCGGCGAAGTAGCAAAATTATTTATGGAAGCCGGCACCATCGTGTTCACGGCTTTCATTTCTCCCTATCATGCAGATCGTGAAAACGTACGGGGGTTAGTAAGCTCCGGAGATTTCATCGAAGTATATTGCAATGCGCCGATCGAAGTTTGCGAAGCACGTGATCCCAAGGGGCTTTATCGAAAGGCCCGTCTAGGTCAAATCGCCGAGTTTACGGGAATCTCATCTCCCTATGAAGTTCCGTATAATCCCGAGATTACCGTGGACAGCGGAGCTGCCGAGATAAGTATTTGCGTGCAACGGATTATTGAAGAAATAGCGAAGCGCGGTATTTGCCAATTTCCACAGACTTCAAGGCTGGCTCCGCGATGAATGCAAGAGACGGCAGCACGTTCTTGGGAAAAAGGATTCGAGCTTTGCATGACATGGGCAGCCATGAGGGTCCCTGCGACAGCCTCGGCCGAATTTGCGCTGCCCACACCCTCGCGGTGGGGTCAAGGTTACGCCCACGTCAAGGATCTCAATGACGCCGATCGTCCAACTGCTGCGCAATCTCTATCATCATCAGACCCTGGTTTTTGCACTGGCGGTTCGAGAGTTGCAGAGCCGGTACGTGGGGACATTAGGCGGCATTCTGTGGACGTTCGCGCATCCATTAGCGGTAATCACGGTCTTCTATTTTGTCTTTGCGGTCGGGTTCAAATCACAGGGACCGGCTGGAACGCCGTTCATGCTCTGGTTCGTGTGCGGGCTGGTGCCGTGGTTCTTCTTTAACGAAACGCTGTTGGCCGCGACCGACTCGATCACCCGCCATACCCATCTGATCAAAAAGACCGTCTTTCCGTCCGAGATTCTTCCGGTGGTCAATATTACGGCCGGCTTAGTCCCGCACACGATCTTTTTACTCATTGTGGCCGGCTTGCTGGTGTGGTTTCAGATTCCGCTCGAGGCCGGTCGCTTGCTGGTCGTCTATTTCCTCCTCTGCACCTGCGCATTCCTCGTCGGCCTCGGTTGGTTACTGTCTGCGATTCAAGTGTTCTATCGCGATGTTTCACATGCGTTGTCCATCGTGCTCAATTTGTGGTTTTGGACCACTCCCATCCTCTGGTCACCGGACATGATACCCGAAGGGTATCGCGGGTTGTTGTTCTTCAACCCGATGTATTACATCATCGAAGGGTATCGAGGTCTGCTGATCTACAACGAAATCATATGGCCAAACGTACAGCACACGGTCTATTTCGGAGGTGCTGTGGCGGTGACATTTGCGGCCGGTGCGTATGTGTTCAGTCGGCTCAAGTCCGAATTTGCCGACGTCATGTGACAGACTCTCATGCCAGTCGAAACAGTCATCACCGTTCGGAATGTATCGAAGAAGTTCAGACTGTTCTCTTCGGCCAAAGATCGCCTCATTGAGGCCTTGCATCCATTCCGACGACGGTACCATCACGAGTTTTGGGCTTTGCGAGACGTGTCATTCGAGATCTATCGAGGCGAAGCCGTCGGTATCATGGGGCGAAATGGTTCCGGAAAGTCAACGCTTTTACAAGTCATTTGTTCCGTCATGCAGCCCACTGCGGGAGAAGTTCAGGCCAACGGTCGTATTTCTGCGCTTCTGGAGCTTGGTGCCGGATTCAATCCTGAATTTACCGGCCGGGACAACGTGCTACTGCATGGAGCGATCTTAGGGTTGTCCCGCAAGGACATGCTCGACAGGCTGCCTGAAATAGAAGCCTTCGCTGACATCGGTGAATTTTTCGATCAACCGATGAGGGTTTATTCTTCCGGGATGTTTGCGCGTGTCGCCTTTGCCAGTGCGATTCATGTCAATCCCGATGTGTTGATTGTTGATGAAATACTTGGAGTAGGGGACGCGAAATTCCAGGAAAAGTGCTACAACAGAATCCGTGCCTTGCGCGATAGAGGAGTCTGCATTCTTTTTGTCAGCCACAGCACCGAAGCCATCCAACGCAATTGCAACACGGCGCTGCTGCTCGACAGCGGCAAGATTGTCGCTCGTGATTCCGTAGACGCGGTTATAGCTGCCTATCACGACCTTCTGTACGGATCAGGCCACGGCGAAAAACTCGAGACAAATGCGCTGGCGCCGGAACAGAAGCATGCGGTACTTATAGACCATTACAATTCGACCGGCGATATCAAGTTGCACAACTTCTTGGATGGGGATATCGGTCCCCTCTGTAAAAAATTTCAATATTATAATTCGCACGAACGACGATTGGGTAATCGGGAGGCAGAGATCGCAGATTTTCTTATTACGGCTGACGGGCACGCTGATTTCAATGTTCTATCAGGCAATGAAGAGATAAAGATTTACGTTAAAGTCCGATTCACAAGAGAAATTGGGCGGCCTGAGCTCGGCTGGGCCATCGTTAGTCCCGAAGGAATAGTCATAACAGGATCAAACACTGCGATGAGCGAGATTCCTCTACCGGAAGCGCGGCCTGGCGAAACGTGGGTATATGCAGTCTCAATGCAGCCAGCTCTTTGCGGGGGAGATTATTTCATCAACTTTGGCATTGGCGAGATAATCAACGGGACATGGACGTTCTTGGACAATAGGAGGGCAGCAGCTCACCTTTCTGTAGCGCACCGGGGCAAATCAACGGGATTTTTTGATCTTTCGTTCAAATGTGAGGTTATTTCCAGGCCGAAGCATCATGGGTGATCCTTCAATCAATCCTCGCTTTCTAGTCGTAGGTCCTCCTCGAGGAGGATTCACCCTACTTCTGTCAGTGTTATCGATCTTGTATCGTGATCGCGGCAACGTCAAACCGCGCGCTCAGCAAATTGCCGATCCCTACATCGCCATCGCAGGCGAATATCTAGATGCCGCCATAAGAGACTGGTTTTGTGGACAGGTCGGTGAGGATAGACTGTTCTTCAATAAGGAATTCTCAATCCTCGTGGGCGGTCCGAAATGGATTTGTCCCGAAGATGAAGATATTGTCTGCGTTCGCAAGTACCTCGGCATCAAGGGTGCAGGTGATTTCACATTCCTACTGTATCTGCCGCGATGGGTATTGGCTTTCGATGACATTATTCATTCGCACAGCCATCCGGCGCGCTGGCCGGCGATGTCCGACTATTCGGAATTCAAGAAGTTTGCGTCGATCCGCAATCCAATCGACATCATCCATTCCTCCGTGTTTTCCATCAATGCGCTGGCTAGTGAATATATCCAGCGCCAGCTGAAGCTGGATGAGCACCAGATTCGACGCGAACTGGCACTGAACAAACTCACCAACCCTGAATTTGTTTCCGGCTTGATCGTCTTTCTCAAGAAATACCTGGACGAATTCGTTCCTATCTCCGACCGGTTCGATTATGTGATGCGTTGGGAAGATTTGATTCAACACCCGGGTGAGGAAATCCAACGTATTGCCCTCGCAACCGGCGAACCCGCCGACGCGGAATATGCGGCCCGTGTCTGGAGCGAGTTGGATCATCGCAACCTGACCCGTTATCACAGGCACAGTTTTCGTCGTGGTTTGTTGTACGATTGGCAGTTCAATATTACCAACACGCACCTCAAACTGTTTGAGGAAGCCGGCTTTGGGCAATATCTGCGACGGTTTGGCTACGATCCGATCGTTTATTTTAAAGAGAGTGACTATACCCCTGACCAGTTGCTCATTGAGGAGCATATCCGTCGGGGGCAGCCTTATGTGGAAAATCTGGACGACGATTTGATAACCTTCGCATTCAACAAGACGAATTTCACGCCGTCGCCTCGTTTCAAATTCAAACGCTACCCCCGTCAGGGTGCGGTCGAGATTGAGAGATCCACTGTGCGTGATGAAGCCCTCGAGACGGGGTTTATGGCGCGCATGGCTCCTGCATCGGAAGTCGTGTTTGACTATCTCAAAATATTGCGATCGGCTGCGGAAGAGGCGGCCGCAGGCAATCATGCGCCGCTGGAGATTCTGCGGGAGCGCTACGGCAAGGTGTTCTCAGAATGGCTTGGCGATCGTGCTGAATCCATGTTTTCCGCATTATTGACGCGGCCTGATACAACATCGGCTCCGCCTCGGCTTGTCGGAAGCGCTGCCGGATACAACATTGTGCATCTCGATGGATACCATTATTCCGTCCCGCAATCACTGGGCCCTATGGATTTGGGACAACTCGATAGGTCTACCCTGCCACCGACGATTCTGATCACTCGCACATACGGAGAAGCGCTTCAATCTATTGAGAGGGCAATCAAGAAGTGAACCGATATCTGGATTTTTTCGAACCTGACAATCTTCATGCCATGAAGGAGTCGCTCAAACGGGCTTTCGAATGGGGAGCCCGAAAAGCCATCGTGATCGGACCGAATCCGTGCGGTGTGGA
>JAICUC010000185.1 GCA_025936075.1 Nitrospira sp.
CAATTGGTCCATAAAATTCAACTCCGACGCGCGATAACCCGGCGTTTCTTCGTTGGCCAAGTTCGAGGCGATCACGCGTTGCCGCGCGCTGCGAAGGTCAAGGGTCCGTTCCAACAGCCGCATGGTCCTGTCAAAGATCGTCATGGATTTGTTCCCTTTCTCACCGCGCTACATGGGGGCACTCCCTTGATCATGCAACCTCGATGCCTACACATACGTTGCGGCAGACAGAAACCATCGTGTTTGACACGTACTCTTCTCTTTTACCTCGACCTTCAATCCGGGCCTCATCGCCTGACGATCAGACCGGGTAAAAAATACCGCTCGGTCATTCTTGCCTTGTCTAGGATGGCGCGGAGATCGAACAGGATCCTTCACCCTCTCGATACTCTCGCAGTTTATTTCGTAGCGTACGAATGCTGATGCCGAGCTCCTTCGCCGCGTGCGTCCGATTGTCCTTCACTCGCGCCAGCGTCTTAAAAATCAGCTCTCTTTCCATTTCCCACAGCGATCCATTGGCCTGCTGTTGCGGAGGACCAGGTAGGACCGGCGTTTCTCCGCTCTGTTCAGGGGGACAGTGTTCGGGAAGGATCGGGCCATGTCCCGCCAGCAACACCGCTCGTTCCATGACGTTCTCCAACTCACGGACGTTTCCTTTCCATGTCAACCGTTGCAAGTGAGCGCCCGCGCTTTCCGAGAGCGCGGGCTGCGTCAGACCGTTCCTCATGGCCGACTGGCCTACAAAATGCCGCGCGAGCAAGGGAATATCGATCGTGCGTTCCCGCAGCGGGGGAACCGTGACCGGAAAGACGTTGAGACGATAGTACAGATCCTCCCGAAAGCGTCCTTGTTCGACTTCTCGATAGAGCGCCCGATTGGTCGTCGCGATCACGCGAATATTAATCGAAACGGGATCGCGCCCCCCGATCCGATCGACCTCACGTTCCTGCAGCACGCGCAACAACTTTGCCTGAAGGGTGAGATTCATTTCGCTGATTTCGTCCAGGAGCAGCGTGCCGGTATGAGCCATCTCAAACTTGCCGATTTTTCTGATCAACGCACCGGTGAATGCACCGCGCTCGTGGCCGAAGAGCTCACTTTCGAGCAACCCATCCGGCAGCGCCGCACAATTGACCGCGATGAACGGCCGATGCGCCCGCGGGCTTCGGTTATGGATGAACCGAGCCAGCAGTTCTTTTCCGGTGCCGCTCTCCCCCTGGATCAGGACGGTGGCTTGGCTGGACGCCACTCCTTCGATGGTACTGATCAGACGGATCATTCCCGGGTCTTGAGTTAAGAGGGCTCGGTTTTCCGTCTGATGGGGCGAGCGATCAGGGGCCGCCCCTTCTTCTCGTCCCGATTTGAGATTCGCGATGACTCGCTCCAGCACGTCCATTGAAAACGGTTTCAAGAGATACTCGCTGGCGCCCAACTTCATGGCCTCGACGGCGGTTTCGATGGCTCCATAGGCCGTCATGAGAACGATGGTGGCTTGAGGAGCGCGCGCCTTGACTTCCTTGATCAAGTCGAGACCGTTCAGACGCGGCATCCGGAGATCGGTCAGCACCATCCAGGGACGAAAGCGCGCAAGCCGTTCGATGGCATCCATTCCATCGACCGCGCCTTGCACGGAGTAGCCGAGTCGCTTGACCGTCTCCATCAATGCGGTTCGCATCGACGGGTCGTCATCGACGATGAGGATGCGCTCGCTCTCGTCATCATGTTCAGAAAGAGGGTTCCCCTTCTCGCGGTCATTCATGAGACCATTCCTCCGCTATCACCGCCTCATGCTCAATAGGGAGCGCGGCACCGGAATCAGATTCGCTCCGCGTTCCGCCTTGCGCTTCATTGGGATCTCCGCTGATCGAAGGATGCGGGAGAATAATCGAGCATGCGGTGCCTTGCTCGACCGTGCTTTCGACATCGATCCGTCCTTGGTGCGCTTCGACGATCGAGTACACGATGGCCAGGCCGAGGCCGGTTCCCTCGTCCTTTGTCGTAAAAAACGGATCGAAGATGCGCGAGCGATGGGCCGGATCGATGCCCATGCCGGAATCGCGTACGGTCAGCCTGACCGCGGGCATGCCGAGTGCCTGCCTCGGTTCTTGGGAGAGACTGATCGTCAAGACGCCTCCGTGCGGCATCGCCTGAACCGCATTGACGATCAAATTCACGAGGACTTGCTTCAGCTGGCCGTCGTGACACCAGATCGCATGCACCTCCCGACCGATATTCACTCTTATGTCGATCGGAACCTTGGTCAGCGCATGAGCGGCTAACTTGATCGATTCCCCGATCAGCGGCTCCGCTCCATGCCAATCACGAGCCATGCGAACCGGCCGCATGTAAAGCAAGAGATTCGCCAACAAGCGATCCATCGACTGGACGGCCTGCGAGATCTGCCGGGCATAACGCTTGGCAGACGAATGCTCGGCGAGATCGCGCTGCAGCATGGATGCGAACAGCTCCACGCTGCCCAAGGGATTTCTGATTTCATGGGCGATCCGACCGATCAGCTCTCCCATGGCGGCCAGCCGTTCCTTGCGTTGCAATTGTTCTTCAAGCTGATAGACGCGAGTGATGTCTTGAAACAGAATGAGGTGGCCGGAACGCTTTGCGGAATCGTTGCGGAGCGGAACCCGGCTGATGGAGAGAACCGTCTGTCCGATGCGTTGAGGTCTATCACACAAGCCGAGACCCGCATCCGCCAAGACATCCGTCACACGACGGTTCCGCAGTTCCACATCCGTAGCGCCCAGCAACGTCTCAGCGGCGCGATTACTGCGACTGATCGTCTCACAATCGTCCACCACCAACACTCCGGTGGATAAGGACTCTAGAATTCCATCCAGATGCACGCGCATGGCCTCATTGTCGCCGAGCTGTCGACGAAGCGCCTCATTGCTCTTCGCCAACTCCAGATCCATCTGCTCCACGCGTGCCGTGAGCGCGCCGTATGACTGTTGCAACGTGTGAGCGGCCTCATCAAAACTCCTGAACGCGGCCTGCAACAGCTCCCGTTCCTCCGGATGTCCGGTCACGGCATTCGTCATAGCTCTTCCGGCCTCCCCGACCGACCTACCGTCCGCAAACTCGTTTTCAGGGACGAAGACAGTCGATTCAGCATCGGATCATCCGTGGCATCCAACTCGGCCAACGCGACGGTCGCACGGTCGTATTGTTTCAACATCGTCCAATGTCTGGCGGTTTGGAGACGCGCCCAATCGGCCTGGGACACGTTCGGTTTCTTTTCCAACACGAATTGATAGGCCGCGATGGCCCGCTCATGTCGATTCAATCGCGACAAGGTATCCGCATACGATACGAGCGTATCGGATGATTGCGCCGCGCCGACTTTGAACGCCTCTTCGTAGGCCAGCGCAGACTCCTCGAATTTCTCCAGCTCGCCCAGCGTCTTGGCCAACTCGATATACATGGCCGGTCGTTCAGGATGAACGGAATGGCGCAAAAGCCACGTGCGGCACAAGTGGAGAAGCCCTTGGAGATCCCGCTGTTGCCGCATGGCATCTATCAGAAGATGCACGACCTCCCCCTCATGCTTTCCGAGAGGGAACTGAAACCTGCATCGCTCCAACACTTTTCTGGCGGCTTGAGGATCTCGTTGATCGAGATAAATCTTTCCGAGGCCGATCAAGGCGGATTCGAGCAATGCCGAATCGCGGTGCGATTTAACCACCTGTTGATGCAGCCGTATGGCTTCCGGCGCGAATCCCAAGCGCCGATGAGATTCCGCGATGTCAAGCAACAGCGGGGACCGCGCATAGTGTTGTTCGGCCATCGCCCCGTGCCTGTGAAACAGACTCACGACCGTCAGGTCGTCTCGCGATGCGATCGCCGCCTCTATCCACGGTATCAGAAGGGCCGACAAGCGCTCTGAGGCTTTCATGCCCCATGGATCGTTCTTATTGGCGGCTCGAAGCGTGATTTCCTTGTAGGTGTGAAGCGCTCGATTCATGTCGTTTGCATGTTCGTAACCGTTGCCGAGGTAATACAGGGCCTCACTTCCCATCGGGTTACCGGCTTCGTGAGTCGCAATCCTTTCGAGCAGCGATCGGTAGGACGCGTCGGTCTGGTCCGGAACCGGCACATTGTGCATCATGGCGCTGACCGTGAGCCCGAGCGAATTGCTTCCGGCCGGCGACATGTTCTCCGCGCGCAGCGCAGCGAGCCGGAGTGTGGCCGTCGCATCCCACTCGCTGTCCGGGTAGAGCGAGGGAATCAGCGCATAGACGAACTCCGCGAGCGGCTGTTTGGCCTTGGCCCGCAACCCTTCGGCTACATGCAGGAGAGCCGTCGGCGCATACTCATGACGGGGATAGAGATTATAAAAGAGCAGCATGAGTTCTCGGGCTGAAGCGTCATGCTGCAGTTTCATGTGCGTGACGGCATACCGCTGAAGAGACAACGGATCGCCTCTCAAGAGATGCGGCCACCGTCGATAACCGATGTCGAAGATCGGCTGCGCTTCGGAAAATCGTTGTTCTCTGAACAGCGCATGGGCCAATCCCAACGTCGATCCTCGGAGGGACGGCTCGTCGTCGCTTTGCTTTCGCACGTCGGCAAACGCATGCTCGGCATCGCTCCATTTCCCCATGGCCATGAACGTATAACCAAGACCCAGCAAAGCCCGGTTTCTATCGAACGGAACAGTGACGGAATGGGCCATGGCTTGCTCGTAAAACGCTTGTGCCTCTTGGAACGCGCTTTGTTCGAAATACAAATCCGCGATCCGCCATTCTGCTCTCCGAGCGTTTGTCGATTGCGGATGGTCACGGATGAGTTTTTTGTACTCCATGATCGCGTCGGATCGGGATTGCCCGGAGGCATCATTACGCAACAAGAGCTCGGCCAGAAATGCTTTCGCCGATGGGACGAGCGGACTCTCAGGATATTCCTTTACGATCTTTCCAAAGAAGCGTTGCGCCTCCGGCCATGCGTTCTTCCTGTACGCGGACCGACCTTCTTGCCAAACCAGTGCGTCAATCCCCGAAGATTGGCCTTCCTGGCGAGGGCCGTCATCCGGCAGAGATTGCACGGGTCGTTCAACCGGTACCGGATTCCCTATCGAGGTTGCTCGTTCGGTTGCTGCGGCGGTCGTGATCTTAGGGGAAGGAGACTGAGGAATCCCCCCGATGGCCGCGAAGGGGAACAACATCCAGGCGGCAATCAAGAATAGGAATGGGCAATATGGTAGGCGGCATTGATGCACGGCGATAGGGCATCAGCAAAGCTCATGCCCGTATCCATGCAGGAAAATCACGGGAAATCAGGAGAGTTATCCAGAGAAATCGCGACGCTCCGCTGATCGCGTCAGGAATGGCGCCGACTAGGTCGACAGGTCGTCAATCTTTTGACTCGATGGACGCGGCCACAGCGGAAGGGTTTCCAAATGAGATCGCGGATCCACCCCCCTACGCTTGAGTTTTTCAACCAATGTCGTTCGATTCAGTTGGAGCAGTTGGGCCGCCCGTGAGGTGACGCCGTTGGCTTTGCGCAAGGCTTCCATGATGAGATGTTTTTCGTATTGCTCAACCTCTCTGGAAAGATTGATACCGTCCTCACTGAACCGGATGAACTGTTCTTTGAGTTCGGCGCCGGACGACCTCCGACAGATTTTTTCCGGGAGATCTTCGATGGAAAGGACTCCGTGCTTCTTGAGCACGACCAACCGCTCGATCATGTTCTCCAGCTCCCGAATGTTGCCGGGCCAGTCGTATTCGGTCAATAGACGGAGCGCGTCGGGAGCAAGGCCCGAAACCTCGGAGTGCTTGGTTTGATTGAAACGAGCCAGAAAATGGTCGATCAGGAGCGGAATGTCGCTTCGGCGTTCTCGTAGCGGAGGGATCACGATGGGTATGACATTGAGCCGATAGAACAGATCTTTGCGAAATCGCTTTTCCTCAACCAGCGTTTCCAAATCCTGATTCGTCGCGGCGACGATACGCACATCCACATGAATCGTCCGATTTCCTCCAACGCGCTCGAATTCCCGTTCCTGTAACACCCGTAAAAGCTTCACTTGCAACGGCAGGCTCATTTCGCCGATTTCATCGAGAAAGATAGTCCCCCCGTTTGCCAATTCAAAACGTCCCATCCGCGCGTGAGTGGCCCCTGTGAACGAGCCTTTTTCGTGCCCGAAGAGTTCCGACTCCAGCAGATTTTCAGGGATGGCGCCGCAATTCACGGGGACCAGCGGGCGATCCTTTCGGAGACTATTGAAGTGAAGCATGCGTGCCACCAGCTCCTTGCCGGTGCCGCTCTCGCCTTGAATCATGACCGTGCTGTCGCTGTCGGCGACTTTTTGGACGAACTCCATCACGTGTTGGATCGGCTCGCTGGCACCGATCATCTGTTCCAACCGATATTGATCGCGTACGGCCTTCCGCAAGAGGTGATTTTCTTGCCGCAGTCGAAGGACCTCCGCCGCCCGCCGAACCACCACGGCCACGGTTTCAAGGTCAAACGGCTTGGTAATGAAGTCGAATGCGCCGGACTTCATGGCGCGAACCGCCGTTTCAATGGTGCCGAATCCGGTCATCATGATGGGAATGATTTTCGCGTCGAATTTCGCCAGGCGATCAATGATCGCGAGTCCATCGATATCGGGCAACTGAAAATCCGTGATCACGATATGGACCACCGATTCCTTCACCGCCTGGATGGCCGCCGCACCGTCCTCGGCAGTGGAGACGTTATATTCCTCCTGCATCAGGGCTTCTTGAAGAACATCGCGCACGGCAGGATCATCATCGACAATCAGCACATGGAGTTGACTCATACCTACATGTCCTTTGGAATGCAAAATGGAATACCGAACCTAGAATAATGACCACCAGCAAGCAATGCAAGCCGTATCAATAAACCGGCAATCGAGCTATCGACCTATCTAGGGCGAGAGGTCTTGTTGGCGGATTTTTCGGCCTATCTATTGGTACTGTGCGAGACGAAAGGTCGGATGCGGTTTCACGAGCGGGCCGGCATAGTTCAATCGGCAGAGCAGCGATTTTGTAAACCAACCGGACATCGAGAGCTGCTTTAGGCGATGGAATTCACCTGGGTCAATGGGCTGGAAGCCTGACTGGAATCCGTCGCCTGTTGGTATTTGGCTAGCAAGTTATTGGCGATGGCACTGG
>JAICUC010000393.1 GCA_025936075.1 Nitrospira sp.
GCAGTGAGCGACCTTCAGATCTCCATTCGTCGCGTCGTAGTAACTCATGAGGCCTAAGTCGTCGCTCCCAAGCGCGATAGAGGTGTACCGGCCGACATCCCCGGTTCGGTCCAGGGAGCTGATCGTTGCGGAGGTGCACATCTGGTTCGAGCAGTGCGCCACCTTCAGATCTCGGTTTGTCGCATCATAGTAGCTGATAAGTCCGAGGCCGTCAGCTCCGATGGCGATGGAAGTGTATTGACCGACATCGCCTGAACCATCCCGGGTGATAACCGAGAATCCTGGACGTTCCAGAACTGGACCGTCAGCTTCGGCACCAAGATTCAGCAGCGAGGTAGCACAAAGCGCCATTCCTACAACAAGAGCGATTCTGCACAATAGGATCTTACTGGTTCTCAATACCCTCATCGTGCGCCTCATCTCAATGACTCCAAGTCAAAGAGATACGCGGGAACACTCGGAGGATTCCCGCCGCATTACCTTTTACAGTCTATATCTCGACAAAGATGAGAGTCCACTGGTGGAGTTTGGTCCGGTGAACCACCACGTCAACCTACTGCATGGAACTCCGCAAGAGGAATGTATCCCAGGACGATACGACCGGTCAGGTAGGGTGCGGTCACTGTAAAAGAACATCAATCCTGGTGCATGTTTTACTTCTCGTCACACTTCTTGAACTTCGACTCTAAACAGCGTTGGGCCAGCTCCTGCGCTTTCTGGATCTGATCAGGAGTCATATGTGATGCCACATTTTCCCGATCCTTCATCAGCACTTGTTTCGACCCGCCGCTTAACGATTCCACGGCGATGCTGTACCACATATGGGCACGAATATAGTCCTGTGGAACGCCTTGCCCCTTGGCATACATTTGCGCCAATTCGTTTTGCGCTCCCGCGTGACCTTGCTGCGCAGCCATGCGATGCCATTTCAACGCCGCCTGGTAGTCATGCGTGACGCCCAGACCGCTGGCATATAGCAGTCCGAGATTGTACTGTGCTCGTGCATCTCCTTTTTCCGCCAGGGGGTAAAAGAGCCCCGCCGCGAGCCTGAAATCTCCACGCTTCAGCGCCTCGTAGGGCTCCTCCCCGGACAGGGGTACCGCTTTCTTCGAATCACTACGTAACGATTCCGCTGTCGCCGTGACGGACGCACCGGTCAAGATCCAAACACCTAGGAGCACGATTAGCCTCATCGTATACCTGCCTTTCAGCCTCGGCCTTATTTAGAATGCCATTTGTTGATTACAATACAACCATTCATTCATTGCCGCTACTCCCACAGAGCACTGTTCGGTCGTCTTTGTTATTGACCAAGACCGCGGTATTGTCAATTATTGTCATGCCATGAACCTCAGCCATCACATTGGCAGGACCAATGTCACCGGCTCACGTGCTTGTGGCATTTTCCATCCGCTGCAACGCTTCTTCCATCCGAGCGATCGTATATCTGCGGAAACCACAGTGTCTGCCTCTCGCTCAATGACCCCTACTTTGGCATGACACCTTTTGAGTTGTAGCAATCGGCTTGCTCTGATAAGTACACGATCAGCCGGTAAGGACGCAGTCGGAGAAACCCAGCTCGGGAAACGACCATCGAGGTGATCCATGCCGACGACGTACCAAGAACGATTCGGGAATAACGACGACCTTATCCATGCCTACGCCAATGATAATTCTCCTCGTGCGTCCGAAATTCAATATCTCTATGGTCTGATCAAGCGTCTCAAAGCGAGACGGGTCCTGAATGTTCCCTTCGAAGGGAATCTCCTAAAGAGCGTCGCGACAAACGAGCAGGTCACGTTCGCGGATTTCGTTGTGCCGGCCACCTTGCGCAGGTGGAATATTCTCAAAACAGACTTCGGCTTGACCGGCATACGGAGAAACTATTTCGACGCGGTGATTTCCATTGCAGGGATCCATCATCTGACGGATGAGGAACAGTTTGCATTCATCGCAGCCACCAGAAAGACCCTCAGAGTCGGCGGAAGGCTGTTAATGGTGGAGGTGACAACCGATTCGCCCACGAGCCGTTTCCTTGACGGTTTTGTGGGAGGACATACTGCTACGGGCCATGTCGGAAACTACCTTAAAACTGATTTCGCCCGAATGGTGAAGCTGGCCGGATATCAAAAGATCAGCAGGCAGACCGTCATCCATGAATGGGTATTTCGAGACAAAGAGCACCTCTATACCTGGATGCTCAAGTTTTTTGGTTTCTCCGTTTCCAAAAAGAATCTCATCTCTCAGGTCGACGGCATCTTGGGGATCAACCAGCGCAAAACGTGTTTGACGGTGAATTGGCCGTTGGACTTTGTCAGCGCGCAGGCCGAAAGAACACCTCGGAAAATATCTTCTCCCCATCCACCGGATAAAATCGGCCGATCCCTCCTGCGGGCAAATTCGTCAACTCGCCGAAAAGCAGCCGCTTCGTATCGGTAAAAAAGTCTACTCGTATATATGTGAACTCAGCAGAAAGAATTCGCGATTGGCTCAACAAGCTCGGCAAGAACTCCCAGCTAGCCGGCTCGAACTCTTGTAGGGGGTAAAACAAGCTTACTCCTAAAGGTGTTCCATCTATGTCGAACGTCTGCCGCGCCTTGGTGTACCGATCGATCAGGCTGACGAGCTTGGGCTCGCCCCTCAGACAGTGCACTGATCCCTCAAGTGAAAAAGAGTCGTCGATGTATTCCTCAAAGATGATTTTCCGTTCAAGGGTGGCGTAGTTCTTTTCCAGATCGGACAGAAAATAGTCCTCATGAAACCAATGCTTAATCTTGGATAGCGCCGCAATGTATTCATCTTCCGAGCGCGCGATGATCACCCTTCCGGAGCTATTCGTCGGTTTAATCACGCAAGGAAATGCCGGCGGCCTATACCGCTCGACCTCGTCCTCAGTCCGCAAGACATGGGTCGTTGGAGCGGTTGTTCCCGGACCGAGCCTCTCCTCCGTGTACAGCTTGCAGTACTCCTTGTCGGTCACGCGTCTTCGTAACGAGCCCTCCA
>JAICUC010000413.1 GCA_025936075.1 Nitrospira sp.
GCCTCGAGGTCGACGACGTGGAACGAGGCGGACGGGCGCACGCACACGAAGCTGGCCGCGGCCCCCGAGGTGCGGAACCGGTCGACCATGTCGCCGAGCGGCAGGTCGCTCAGGCCGTCGCTGTAGTTGGCGAGGAACATCTCCTCGCCCGCGACATGGTCGCGCACGGCCCATAGCCGCTCGCCGATATTGCGCCAGATGCCGGTGTCGATCATGGCGATACGCCAGTCCTGTTGCGGATCGCCCAGGATCTCGACCTTGTTGCCGAAGCCCGTGACGACACAGTCGGCATAGGTCTGCGGCTTGTAGTTCAGGAAGAATTCCTTGACCACGTTCGCCTTGTAGCCAAGGCACAGGACGAAATCCTTGTGTCCGAACTGGCTGTAGTAATGCATCAGATGCCACAGGATCGGCTTGTCCCCGATCGGGATCATGGGCTTCGGTATGCTTTCGGCCACGTCACGGATGCGGGTGCCGAGACCGCCACAGAATAGGATCGTCTTCATCTTAATACCGTCCTTGGGCGAATTCGGATTGCGCACCGTCGGTGCCTGTATTGACCTGGTGGGGCACCCCCTTGAGGGTGGCAGCATCCAGTGTGCCTTTGCGTACGTCCTTGCCCGAAAGAGCTTCCGTTGTCGTTCGAATGCACAGGCCGGCGGTCCAGGCGGCGCACGCGGCCTTGGTCATGACTCCGACTGGCTTGCCAACAGGGGCGCCAAAGAAGGCTTTGATTTGCCGGGCTCGCCGCGAATAGGCCTTCCCGTCAGTGCTCAAGAAACTCTTCAGCTCTCGATGGCTGAGCGCCCAGGACGAGCCGGCATGGACCCGTCTGAGGTAGAGGCGTTCGGGAACGGCTCGGAAGCGGCCGAGCAGTGCGAGTTCGGCAAGCATGGCGCGATCGCTGCTGACAAAGTTCAACAAGAGTTGCGTCTTTGCCAAGGCGTCGCGGCGGATGACGGCAAACATGTGGCTTCCCCAGCGTGCGTTAAAAAGCACATCGCGGAAGCGTTCGGCGGCAACAGGGCTGTCGCCGATCGAAGCACGGTCTGGTCTTTGTCGGGCACCTGTTCTCGGATCGATATATGTTTCGGTGTCGGCATCGAAGGCGAACACCTCGCCGTCATCGCCGATGAATGCCGTGGCGCTGTGGGCCAGGATCACGGTCGGATCTGTGTCGAGTATCCGGATGCATTCTTCGAGATAGGTGTTGTCATGGAGGTCATCGTGCGCAGCCCATTTGAAAAGAGGGGCGGTCGACAACTCGAAGGTGCGGTTGAAGTTGGCAATCGCGCCGAGATTGATCTGGCTGCGGACATAACGAATGCGCGCATCACGATCGGCGTATGCGCGACAGATCTCTGCCGTACGATCGGTTGATGCGTTGTCGCTGATGATGATCTCGAAGTCGCGGAAGGTCTGCGCAAGGAGATGATCGAGCGCTTGCGGCAAGAGCTTCTCGCCGTTGTAGACCGGTAGGCCGATGGATAGTTTCATCATATGGCCGTTGGGTGAGTGAGCCATTCTCTTTCCCACTCCATCTTCACCTTGCTCACGTCCGATCATGCGCCCGCTTGGCCGGATGTAGGCGGAAGCGTGTCGTTCGAGGGGTGTGAAGTCAACGAACCGCCAAGGCTACTCCTCTCGGAACGCCACCTGCTGTCGACTTGAGCAAGGAATTGCCTTTACCCAATTAGGGGTACCTCTCTTTACGAGGCCGTGCGTCACCCAAGCGCCGCTCGTTGTTCTCAACGATCCGACTCGAACGACGGAACATTCCTGGGCTAACGCTTGACCAGCGAAAGTCCTTCATCCTGCGTTTCGAACCCAGCTTCACTCTGCTGCAAAGCATTAGACACAATGGGTCTGCGGTTCGATGCGGATTTGAGGTGATCGGCAAGCCGCAGGGAGAGCGCCACGATGGTCAGCGACGGATTGGCGTAGCCGCCGGTGGGAAAGACCGACCCTCCTGCAATGTAGAGGTTGGTCATCTCATGCACGCGGCAATTCTCGTTCACGACTCCATGAGCAGGGTCGCAGTGCATGCGTGTCGTGCCGAGATGGTGCCAATTTCCGTAGACCGCCGGCGGATAGTCCTTGCCTTCAAGGCTTGAAATCACGGTACCTACGCCGGCTTCGCGCACGGCGTGACCGAAGATCTCAACGGTCCGCCGGATAGAGTCCCAGTCCAAGTTGGTCAGCTGCCAATCGAGGATCGTCGTTGGGACTCCCAGTCGATCTCGTCGTCGGGCGAGTCTTACCCGGGAGGACGTTGATGGCGTCTGTTCGGCCATCACGTCGATGCCGTAGACCTCAGATGGACGGCCGGAGCGCCACGTGGCGTAGTGTCGGATGATCTGGGGGGCGCCCAGAACACTCCGCAGCGCATGCTTGGCCAATCCCGGTGTTGGAACTCCGAAATGTACCGATCTCCGGACGACTTGTGCCGACCGCACGGCTGCTGTCATACCGGACTGATAGGTGGGTTGTAGGCGCAATACGGAGTTGAGCAGCCGCTCCTTTCTCAAGGTCGCGTCACTCAGCTTGAACATGGCTTCAACGGTCAGGTTCTCGCCGGCGGGCTGATGCTGGTACAGCCTGAACGCGCTTCGATCGAGTTCCGGATGGGGAATCAGGTATCC
>JAICUC010000179.1 GCA_025936075.1 Nitrospira sp.
AGACCATGTCCGCGAAAGAAACCGTTCTTCATGCAGTGCTCCTTTGGTATCTCGTAGTTTGCGAAGCGTGAAGCGGGGGAACATTACTGAGTCATTGGTCGCTGGTCAAGCCATGGTAAGAGAGAAGCGAATACCCAGCTAAGGTGCAGAATGAATGATTAATGACCGTGACCCATGATTGTCACTAGACGATCTTCACGCCGGCCGGCCGTTCGATCAGCTCGATCTCATAGCCGTCGGGCGCGTCAATGAAGATGAACCGGCTGCCGGAAGAGGTGGTCGTCGGGCCATCGGTGATCTTGACCCGCTGCGCGTTGAGCGAGGCGATCGTTTCGTCGAGGCTTTCGACTTGAAAGGCCAGATGGACGAGGTCTTCCTGAACCTTCACTGGACCGCTCGGTGGGAAACTGGTCAATTCAATCAGCTCGTCGCTGTTGGGAACCTTCAGGAAGGCGAGATGTGATCCGCGCGGAGAAGTCTTCCGCTCAATGAGCTCAAGGCCCAAGACGGTCGTGTAAAACCGGACGGTTTCATCCAAATCGCTGACCCGCATGCGGGTGTGGAGGAACTTTTTGACGCGCAAATCAGTCACTGGTCGATAATCAATAGTCATTGGAACGGTGGACGCTCTCATCATACCAATGACGAGTGACTGATGACTATTGCTCTTTTCCTCTGGCGGGTCCTGCCGTCTTGCGGAGGAGCATCTCAGCACTCCCTGGAATCAGAAAGTTCGGCATGGGACCGATTTCCTGATAGCCGTGTTTTTGATAGAAGACCCTCGCCGGTTCATTGAAATCCGACACGCAGGCGAAGAGGTTTTTGGTTCTCTTAAAGACCAGCTCCTCGACGTACTGCAACAGGCGACCGCCGATTCCCTTTTGACGAGCCCATACGGCCACCCCCAAGAGCTCCAGATAGTCACCCAGGAGAAATTTCTGCTTCACGATGGCGACGCCCGCCACTTGCCCATCGAGGAGAGCGACGTAACAGTCTCTCCCTTGTGGGGTCGGACAGAAAATGCGGTTCCAATCCTCCTTCACATAACCAAGCCTCTTCCAAGGATCGGACTCACCGAGCAGCTGGACGACCGACTCACGATCGCCCGGATCCATGTTTCTGATAACCGAGTCAGTCATGGGCTCAGGGAGTACAGTTCAGCAGCTCGCTCACGGTCATGGGTTGGAGTCTTTTCCGAGGCAGGATGTCCGATGTGAGTTGTTCAATCACCCTCCGAGTGTGCGTGCCTTTTCCATTCGCGTGAAAAATAATGATGCTGCCCCGCTTGGCACGCGCGGCGACTCTGGCGAGAATCTGCTCGGCGGAGGCTGTGGGGTCCGGATCGCCTGATTCGATATTCCATTGGACGAAACGCAGGCCGAGCATGTTCACGACGGCGACGGTCACGTCGTTGTACTCTCCATACGGAGGCCGAAACAACGTCGCCTCATGGGCATAGTGTTCGCGCAACCGCTTGACGGGGCCGAGGATTTCCGTGCGCTGTTCCTCGGCATCGTGCACGGGAAGGTGGGCATGCACCTCACCGTGCGTCCCTACTTCAAAAAATCCCATACCCAGCAGGTGATCCACCTCTGCTTCATGTTTTGCCATCCACTTGCCGGACATGAAGAATGTGGCTGGGATGCGATGCGTGATCAGATAGTCCATCAACGGCTGATCGTAGCCGGATCCCTTCCGGACGGGACAGAGATCAAATGTCAATGCCACACCCGGGCACGTTGGCGGGCCGGACTTGATCACTTGGGCAACACCGTCAACCGGAACGAATAGCCCCGGCGTTGTGGCGAGTAACACACCGAACAGCAGGGGTAGCAGAAACTGTCGCCGCATGGGGGCTAGTATACCTGAACCAATGGCGAAGAATTGACCCCTTACATATTCGGCTGTTACGGTATGGCCTATGCGCATACCTTCCTGGGAAATCGGCCGAGCATTGGGCATTCCGATCCGTATCCATGCCTCATGGTTTTTGGTCTTTCTCCTGGTCACCTGGACTCTCTCGACCGGATACCTGCCGGAAAGTTTGCCCGGGCTGACTCCCGAGCGTTATTGGGCCATGGGCGGCCTCGCGGCGGTGCTGTTATTCCTCTCCGTGCTCTTGCATGAGCTCGGCCATTCCTACGTCGCGTTGCACTATCGCATCCCGATTGAAAAGATCACGTTGTTCATTTTCGGCGGAGTGGCTCACATGCGGAAAGAGGCTCCGACACCCCGTGCAGAATTCCTCATTGCGTTGGCCGGGCCGGCCGTCAGTTTTGTGCTCGGCGGCCTCTGTTTTGTCTTTGTGGAACTGGCCGAGGCGATTCAGCGACAACATGGCCTCCAAGGGTGGATCATGCTCGGAGCCTTGCTGGGGTTCGTCAATATGCAACTCGGACTCTTCAATATGATTCCGGGTTTTCCGCTGGACGGCGGGCGGGTGTTACGGGCGGGATTGTGGGCATGGGGAAACGATTTTTATCGGGCTACCAAGCAAGCTGCAGTGGTGGGTTTGGGGTTTGGATTGCTGCTCGGACTGGTCGGGCTTGTTGTGATGTATGGAGCCGTAAGCGGAGGATTGCCTGCTTCGATGGCATCAAACGGCGGGTGGATTCTCGTCATCGGCATGTTCCTTTTCGCCGCGGCTCTGGCGAGTCGTCGTCAAGCTGTCATACGCCAGTCACTGGCGACTGTCCCTATTCGGGATTTAATGGTGACGACGGTCACCACCATCCCGTCGCAGTGCGCGCTCGATGAGGCGGTGAACCAGTACTTCCAGTCCTATGGCTACGGCGGCTTTCCGGTATTAGAAGATGGACGACTGGTGGGGCTCATCACCGTTTTGGAAATTCAGAACGTGTCGCCGTCGCTGTGGCCTTGGCGCCGAGTCGAACAGGTGATGCGCCCGCGCTCGGAATCGTTGGTGATTGAGTCGGACATTCCCGTGATTCATGCGATGGAGCGTATGGCTCGTGAAGGATGGGATCGATTGGTCGTCATGAAGAATGAGGAAATCATCGGGCTCGTCACCCATTCAGCCATCGTGCATTTTCTGCAGCTACGGGGTTCTTCAAACCGTTGAGTAATGGCCTCGACGGCGGTGACTCACTCCAACATCCCTGCTGAATACCATCAGCCGGCATCTGACGCGGACGAGCGGGCGAACTGTTGCAGCTTGTGGGCGATGATGCCGCCGAAGAGGAAGAGTCCGGCGGAATAATACACCCACAGCAGCAAGAGGACGACTTCCAGCAATGATCCATACAGTCGAGCATAGACCGTGGCATAGTCGCTATAGCTGACGAATAACAGCTTGGCCGCGACCCACAGTAGGCTGAACGTCAGTGCTCCCGCCATGGCGGCTCGCCACCGTGGACGTCGGCGAGGAACGAGGCGGTACAACAGACTGACCGCCAGGAATGCGAGGGTAAAGGGCAGAGTGTAGGTGAGGTGAAAATCATGCGCGGCCAGGGCGACAAGATCAAGCCCCCAGAGCCTGGGTGCGTAGTCGGTTAAAAAAGTGATGGTTTGCGTGCCGACATACGCCAGAAGCAGCAGAAGTCCGGTGGATCCGACCAGCGCGATGGAGATTGCCGTTGAAATTAGCGGATGGCGCTGATGCATGCTCTCAAAGACCACATTGAGGGTGTAGTCCAACTCATAAAAGACCAGCCCCCCGAACCAGAAAAACGACAAAAATACGAGCCATCGCACACTCTCCAACGCGCTGATCCGATGGAGCTCTTCAGCCAGGCGCTCGCCCAATGAGGGCAAAAATTCTTTGAGGAAGCTCAGCATGAACTGCTCACCGATGACGTCCTGGCTGACGAAAAAGCTCACTCCATACAGGAGGAGAAACGCCAGGGGAAAGAGTGAGAGCAGGGAGAAAAAAGCCAAGGATGCGGCGAGACTGGCGCAGCCTTGCCGTATAAAGGACTTCAGAACGTCAAGAAGGAAGCGGAGGACATTCATGAGGTTCACGCCGCGCTGAATAAAGCGCGGCACGTTTGTGAACGCCCGCGAGACAGTGAGCGGGCGGTGTCTTCGTGAGGCGGCAGTGTCCCGCAAGAATGAAATTGGAGGCTTGGCGCCCCCGCTCTCATCTTAACGTCAGCACCGCCTGCATGGCGAGCTGCACGAGCGGATTGGGGTAGAGTCCGAAGATCACCACTCCGGCCACCGCGCAGGCCAGCACGATGGAGAGAGTCGGGGACATGACCAACTGCGGAGCGCTATCGGTGACGTCGCTCGGCTCACGCATGTACATGACCATCACCAATCGGAGATAGTAATAGGCCGACACGGCGGCAAAAATCAGCGCGATGACCGCCAGCCACGTCATGCCGGCTTCCACGGCCGACATAAAGACGTAAAATTTTCCGATAAACCCCGCAGTGGGAGGAATACCCGCCAAGGAGACCATGAAAATCAACATGAGCAGCGCCGCCACTGGATGGCGTTTGGACAGACCCGTGAAGTCCTCGATCTCATTTCCTTCGATTCCATCTTTGCGAAGCATGGCGACGATGGCGAATGCGCCGAAGGTCATGAATGTGTAGAGCGCGAGATAAAGCAATACGCTTGAGATGCCCGAAGAGTTTGCCAACCGTCCGGCCGCCACCACGCCGATCAAGGCATAGCCGGCATGGGCAATACTCGAATAGGCGAGCATCCGCTTGATATTCGTCTGCACCAACGCCACGACATTTCCCAACACCAGGGTGGCGAGGCACAGGAGGAGGAAGATGGCGGACCAGTTGGCTTTCAAGCCGCCTAGCCCTTCGATAAATACCCGGAGGAACGCGCCGAAGCTGGCGGCTTTGGAGGCCACGGCCATGAAGGCGGTGACAGAAGTTGGAGCGCCTTCATAGACGTCGGGTGTCCACATATGAAACGGCACGACGGCGAGTTTGAACCCGAATCCAACCGCGAGCAGAATTGTGGCGAACAATAATAAGGGGTCATCCAGGCTCCGTCCCGAGATTGCCGTGGCGATAGCCGGAAGCCTGGTGCTTCCGGTCGCGCCGTAGAGGAGGGAGATTCCGTACAAGAGGATGCCGGATGAAAACGCGCCCAGTACGAAATATTTTGCCGACGCTTCGAGCGAGCGAGGTTCCGATCGCTTCAGTCCTGCCATCACGTAGAGCGAGAGGGACATGAGTTCAGTACCCAGATAGATCGTCAGCAAGTCGGCTGCCGAGACCATCACCATCATCCCTGCGAGGGCGAGCAGGACAAAGCCGTAGTATTCGCCGAAGTACAGTCGCTCTTCCTTGAGGTACGAATGCGAAAGAAGAATCGTGAGGCCGGTGACGAAGTAGAGCAGCAGTTTCCAAAAGGCTCCATAGGGGTCGATGACTACCAACCCGCTAAAAGCCTCGACGGGAGCGCTCATCTGCGAGGCCGTCAAGCCCATGCAGATAGCGAGTGTTCCCAGGCTCAGCCACACCAGCCCGTCTTTGTCGGATGGGCGCAGTACCGGGTCAAGCACAAGCACGATGCAGGCGGCGGTGATGACCAACAGCTCAGGCAGAATGAGAAACAGGTCTCCGACAGCGAAGGTCATGGCTGTTTTGCCTCTGCCTCGGTACTCGTAAAGCCTGCATCGCTGTGAAGCCCTTGGCTTACGGTTGAAACCTGCTCAACAGCCGGCGGTAAGAATCTTCCAATGACTTTCTCGACGCTTGGGTGCATGCGGGTCAGTATGGGGTTCGGGAACAACCCGATCATAAAAATCAACAGGACGAGCGGCACCAGGGTCACCATCTCGCGCAGGTTGACATCACGGAGTTTCGGAAGCATGTGGGGAGCCGGCACTCCGAACGCGACACGTTGGACCATCCAAAGCAAGTAAGCGGCGGCGAGGATGATCCCCAATGATGCGAAGGCTGTGGCGATCTTGCTCCAGAGGAAGGTGCCTATCAAAACCATAAATTCCCCGACAAAACTGTTGGTGCCGGGCAATCCCAACGAAGACAATGAAAAAATGACGAGGAATGTCGCATACCGCGGCATCGGCTTGGTCAGCCCGATATTGTCGGCGATCTGTCGGCTGTGGGTGCGTTCGTAAATCACTCCCACGCAAAGAAAGAGTCCCCCGGTAGTGATGCCATGGTTCACCATCTGCATCACGGCGCCTTCGATTCCCTGAATGTTGAACATGAAGAGGCCGAGCGTGACGAACCCCATGTGGCTTACGCTCGAATAGGCGATGAGCTTTTTCAAGTCGGCCTGGGCCAACGCCATGTAGGCGCCATAGATGATGGCGATAATCGAGAGGACTACCATCAACGGCGTAAACGCTTGAGAGGCGTCCGGCAACATCGGCAAACTGAAGCGCACGAATCCATAGGTGCCCATCTTGAGCAGGATGCTGGCGAGAATCACGCTGCCCGCCGTCGGCGCTTCCACATGCGCGTCCGGCAACCAGGTATGGAAAGGGAACATGGGCACCTTGACGGCGAATGCGGCGAAGAATGCCAAGAAAAGCCAAAATTGCAGCGCCTTGGAATAGCTGCCTTGGCTCAATTGAAGGATGTCGAACGTATGGCCGCCCTGGAAATACAACACCAAAATTGCCACCAGAAGCAGGACGCTGCCGGCAAGGGTATAGAGAAAGAATTTAATCGCGGCATAGAGACGATTCGGTCCGCCCCAGACTCCGATCAAAAGATACATCGGGATCAGCATCGCTTCCCAAAACACATAGAACAGCACAAAATCCAAGGCCGAGAACACGCCGATCATGGCGCCTTCCATGATCAGCAGCATCGCCATGAAGCTCCGGACTCTCGATTCGATGGAGTGCCAAGAAATCAGGATGCAGAGCGGCATCAGGACCGTCGTCATGAGGACCAGCGGCAGACTGATGCCGTCGAGTCCCAGCCGATAATGTATCGGCGGCGACGAGATCCACAGGGCCGATTCCATGAACTGCATGTTGCCGGAGGAGGCATCGAACAACCACCAGAGCGGGAGTGAGATCAGCAAGTCAGCCACGGCGACGGCGAGGGCGACGAGCCGAGCCGAGGCGTCCCTCACAAAAAAGACCGCAGCCGCTCCGATCAGCGGGAGAATGATCAGTGCCGTAAGCCAAGGAAAGGAATGGGTCATTGGTCAATAGTCATTCGTCAATGGTCAATCGCTGATGGTTACCGGTCCTTGTCGAACGGCGGTGGAACGAAAGAGCAGCTATCATGCGTT
The DNA here is from genome assembly GCA_025936075.1 of Nitrospira sp. GTDB lineage: Bacteria > Nitrospirota > Nitrospiria > Nitrospirales > Nitrospiraceae > Nitrospira_D. The sequence continues at coordinate 7,204 of JAICUC010000179.1, forward strand.
CTCATGACCCCTGACTACCGCCCAGGGATCAGTGACGTTCCTCCTACGAAATCAGAAAGACCGTCACAATCACCACAATCCCAACCGCCATCGCCAACGCGTAATGTTGAGTCTGCCC
>JAICUC010000077.1 GCA_025936075.1 Nitrospira sp.
ATCCACCTTGGCCAGCCGAACTTCCGGTTCAGAAATTCGGCGGCCTGCTGATACGCGGGCGCCATGACCTGACAGGGTCCGCACCAAGATGCCCAAAAGTCCACGACGAGCGGAATATCACTGCGCGAAGCATGGAGATCAAAGTCTGCGGCCGTCAATGGAATCGGCCGGCCGGTAAACAAGGGCATATGGCATTGTCCACAATGAGGCCGATCACTCAAGCGAGCGACCGGCACACGATTCACACTACGGCAATGATGGCAAATGATATGAAGCAGTTGTTTCATGGAAGGCACATCTCTACTGTTCACTCGGCGATATCGTAAGGAGGTTGAAGCGGTCCATTCCATTCTCCGATAAACCGTTCAAGTGGAATGGTCCCGGCGACGCCCGGGACAATCACCTGCTCTTCGTCTATCGTGACCACGTTCAAGAGGTCGGCTAACACGTCGTCGATGGGCTCAAACGATCCTTTGAACCAATATTTTCCAGGTGATGATGGGGTTGTTGAAGACCACATCGCTCAAAGTGATCAGCACGGAAGTACGCCAGTTCAGCGGTTCATCACGGCCAAGATACGCCTGCATCTCCTCATCAAGGGTATGCTACCTGCACGTCGTCGAAATCTCCTCCGAGAGTATACGTCCGTGGCTCCGGCGTGACACTGGGGATGTCCCTTAAATTTCCAGGCTAACGATCGTCTCGATGTCTGAACACGTTGTGCCGAGGCCGCCACGCAAGATGCCAGGACGGGTCGTCAGTTGATATCGCGGAGCTCCCAAATATCGGAGCGCTGTTAAGAGATCTTCCTCCCGGATCAGTGATGAGAGCAAACGAGGATCGACAGGATCAGCCAATAGGCCTGGCAGGAGCTCCACGACCTTTTTATTGGCCCGCTCCAGCGATTTGAACGCTTCCAGATATCTTTCCTTCGGCTCCTCCAGACGGCGCTGTCTGAACAATTCCTTGGCCTGTTCAACATCCCGAAGAATTTCTTGCCGAGACTACTTACGGGCATCCTTCGGCCATCCCATTCAGGCGATTCCCATCCTGCGCAACCGTTCAAGATGTGGAATCGGAAGCCGCATCACTTCTCTTGGCTCGAACTTTGTCAACCCGCCGGCATAGGTTCGCCCTCCCCCAAGGCTGACATTCGCGTTCAGCCAACGGATAATCAGCGCCAAATCGTCTTCAGAGAGCGAAATGCGAGGATAGAGTCCGTGGGCAATGTTCAGAATCCTGGCTCCGCATACGTTACGGACAAACACCGGAGCACGGCGAGCCATGTAGGTCATTAGTATTGGGGCAGGAGCCCCCAGATTGACCCGCCACCACGGCCTGCGATGCGCCGCAATATAGCCGTCCTTCGCTCCTTGAGACTGTGCCCATGCGAGAAATGTTTCGATACGTCTACGCTCTTGCGTCGAAAACCGGCGAAAGTCATTGGGAAGATCCACGACCCGCCGGAGTTGACCGGCATCCGTGAGCCGAGAATAGGAGGCTTGAATGAGTTCCTTTGCACGCGTAACGGTGGGGATCAATACGGAAGCCGGCAGCCCTTCCGCCTGCTCAGCGGCTATCCATACCTTGTTCATACCGGTCACCTGCCCTCGGGGCACTTCGAGCAACTCTCCAAGCCGGATAAAACCATTTTTCTTTGAGTCGTTTTGACGGATCAGACGCGACCATTTGTCTTGGCTTTCAGCACGCGAGAAAGAGATATTGATGCCGCCCTGCAAGTTCCCAAGCCGGGTGGGAGATTGAACATGGCGTATCTTCAGTGAACGACGGCGAGAACCAATTTTAAAACACATAATGGCAGCGCTCGTCATCGCATCGGGGAAGACCTGCGAAGCTGTATCGATAAGATGAAGTGATTGCCCGCCCATACCGTTCATCAACAGCGCACGGGCAGTAGAGCCATAATTCACGTCGAGCCATTCCGACGCCGTGATGAAGCAACCATAGTCGCCCGGAACCGCGAGTTGACGAGTCTTGAGAAGAAAATGAAGGTGGAGGCCGGCCAATGCACTGCCGGGCAGTCCATACGCTTGAAAAGTCTCGGTATACCAACGCTTCCAACATGGTTCAATATCATGATGACGAACGTATGGGGGATTGCCGATAAACAATGTTCGACCGGCGGAAGGCAAATGGACCGAGCGGTAATCATCTACAATGATCGAAACACGCTTCGTGAGCCCCGCGATGGCGACATTCGCGCGTAGAAGATTTACGATATAAGGATCGTTTTCAACGGCAATGATGTGAGCATCCGGAAAGACCTGAGCGGCGCCGAGGACAAAGCGACCTGAGCCGGCGCCGGGATCGATGATACGTTCAAAAGTTACCCCTTGCGCATTGGCCCACCCCACCATCGCCCGCACCACTTGAGGCGGTGTGAAGGTCGCCCCCTGAGCACGCCGCTGTTCTGCCGGCACAATTCGGCTATAGAACTCCCCGAGCACATCACGCTCTCCCAATAGCGGGCTTCTATGGTGCAATCCATTCTGCGGGCGACGACGACGGGACTTGAGCAAGCGGCCTGCCAGACGAAGGAGAGAGTCTTGAGTTGCCGGAAAAACCATCGGTGATCAATCGCTCGGCACTTGAAAGGAGTTTCACAATAAGGAAGAAGTTCGGTGCAGTATGCATAGGACTAGATTTAATGTCAAACAAAAAGTAACCATTGGCTACACCGGAGTTGTGATTCAGCCCATATCTACTCAAGGATGCATTCGCTATCACTCGGGCATTCCTATTGCACAAGTTTTGTACTCGAAGATTCTTCAAACTCGAGGCAACCACCATTACATCATCATGAGGTGCGATTATGGCCAGGAAGAAACCGTCATCCGATGCACGTCCCGGGGCCGGGCCGAAAGGACGACGTGTCAGAAATCCCATCGAACAACGGAGCCCGAGGAACCAAGCGACCGGTGGATATGATCCCGAGGACTATCATGGTTCCGGTCCCCTCCCCGTGGGGAATGCTCCGGTTCATCCGCAACAAGCTGGAAGCTCCGGCATCCCGATCGGCGTCGAATCGAACCAAAGTCCCATCGGAAACCCGGGCGATGTACCGAATACCGACTCGCCATCCGGTTCCGATCTAAACCGCGAAGCGCTGGGAGACAGTGTGGAACCGGACGAAGCCTTGAAGAAAGCATCGAAGACAGCCGCGTAGGGTCTAATGGAACCTCCATCGAACGGAAGCGCCGGTATCGTCCTATCGCACGCCAATGGGAGCGCTATCTCTTGCCGAGGATGGCGAGAGCAGCTGATTCGTCCCAAGAAAAATGCCGACCCGATGCTCTCATTCGTCGTTCGGTTGTTCCCTTTCTCAATCGGCCCAACCGGCCTTTCAAGTATGCGGTAATGATATCCGGATGGATGTAGCATTTTCGGCAGATGGCTTTAGTGTTCCTCAGTTGGCGGGCTACCACTTCCACGGCTCGGACGATGCGCCGTTTTGCTTCTGTATGCGATGTCCATGGAGACCCCAGAGACAGGGATCGGGTGGCCAAGGACAGTGCCCGTCCAAGTTCGAAAATCCTTCGCAGTGAACTCGTTCCCGGCAATCCGTTTCAGGTACTCGTTGACATCGGCTGCATGAATGGTGTGCCGTGCGCCGCTCTCGTCCAAGTACTGAAACAATTCATAACCGGGCAGGTCGCGGCTTTTTCTGATGATCGATGCCAGCCGCTTATCTTCGACATCGACCGCATGGCGAATGCCGCTCTTGCCCATGAATTCGAAGTGAATGTTCGTCCCGTTCACAGCCACGTGCCGATCCCGCAACGTCGCGAGGCCGAATGAGTCGTTGTGCCGTGCGTATTCTTCATTGCCGACGCGAATCAGCGTGACGTCGAGCAGGCGAACGACCGTTGCCAGGATTTTTTCACGCGGAAGTCCCGGTAACGCCAAGTCGGATTCCACACGCCTGCGTATCATCGGTAAGGATCGGCCGAACGCCGCCATGCGATCATACTTGCTCCCGTCCCTCAGCATGCGTCACGCAGGGTGATATCGATATTGCTTGCGTCCTTTGACGTCCCGGCCGATCGCCTGAATATGTCCCTGCCCATCGCGACAGATCCATATATCCCGCCAGGCCGGCGGAATGGCCAAGCGATCGAGTGCGGGTCAAGGTCTCCTTGTCCCGTACCGTCTTGCCGTCCGGATGGTAGTACGCAAAACCTTTTCCCCGGGACCGTCGAGAAATGCCGGGCGGCCGGACATTGATATGGTGAAGAATGGGTCTATTAAGCTTTGAGGATACGATTGTCATGGCTTTCGATGAATAACTAAAATTGCAAGAAACCGACCATTTCTTCGGGAATCCTTCCTATCGATATCCCTGGTCTCGCATGACTATACCAATCGCCACCTCGTGATTCCCCAAGCAACAGACGAGCGAGATTGCTCCTTGGAGGAAGAAGAATGGATGAGGTTGAATGAAGGTGGGAGAAAAGCTACTATCCACCGATTTCATACAAGGAGAGGCCTGGTGGCGAGCAGACAGACGAGTTCTCCAAACGCGTCAAGAGGAATCCAACTTCCCTTGCTTCTCCCTATACTCCATTCTGATCGTATTAGCGAGCCAGTGGAGCCCAAGGGTATCGTCTACACCAAGCGGTGGGTGGTTGATCTACTTCTTGACTTAGTCGACTACTGTCCGGAGAAAGACTTGGCGAGTACACTGGCAATTGAACCGGCGGCCGGCGATGGCGCGTTCCTAGGTCCCATGGTGGAGCGTTTGGTGGAATCATGCCGAAATCATAATCGAACGTTGTCGGAATGCCTACACTCCATAATCGCCTATGAGTTGAATGCGGGAAGCGCGGCTCGTTCGAGGGCAATAACCTACGAAATCTTGGCAAAGCTGGGAATCGACAGGTCGCTCGCAAGACGACTCGCAGAAGCGTGGGTACAAAACGGTGATTATCTTTTTGACGGCATACATCAAGAAGCGGATTTCATCGTTGGAAATCCTCCTTATATTCGGCTTGAAGATATTCCCGAAGAAACCGCATCCGTCTACCGCAATACATATCCAACGATGAAAGGACGCGCGGATCTTTACATCGCTTTCTTTGAAGCTGCGCTTAGACAACTGAAACCGGGTGGTGTCTGTGGATTTATCTGCGCGGATCGATGGATGCGCAATCAATACGGAGCGGAGCTACGGCAACTGATTACCTCGGTCTACAGTGTCGATATCATACTGAGCATGCACGATGCCGACGCTTTTCATGATGAAGTGGATGCCTATCCGGCGATCACGGTCATCAGACGAAAGAAACAACAGGCAACCGTGGTGGCAAGTGCCGGCCGAGAAGCCGAGAAGCTGGAACCAGAACGACTGGCGACTATGCTCAAGACTCAGCGGCTCGACATATTGCCTCACGATGTTCACGGCGCCGTTGTAGAGACCTGGTTCAAAGGTGCGGATCCTTGGCCTTGTCATTCACCCGAACAGTTGGCGCTTCTCCGCCAGTTTGAGAAACAGTTTCCCGCGCTTGAAGTGAATGCCAAGGTGGGAATAGGCGTTGCGACCGGAAATGACCGTGTCTATCTTACGAAAGACTCGAACATTGTGGAACCGTCCCGTCTTCTGAAGCTCGCCCTTGCGAAAGACGTAACAAGTGGAACATTACAATGGTCTGGTCACTATCTTATAAATCCATGGAACGATGAAGGCTTGGTTGATTTGAATATTTATCCGAAGTTAAAAGCGTATTATGAATATCATGCCGAGGCACTTAAAAAACGACATACAGCGGAGAAGAATCGGCTAGGTTGGTACAAAACTATCGATCGCGTGAACCATGCCCTTACCCAAACGCCTAAACTGTACATTCCGGATATCAAGAATAGCTTGGAGCCCGTATTGGATCGAGGTGAAACATATCCACACCACAACCTGTACTTCATTCAGTCGTATGAATGGGACCTTGAGGTTCTCGGCGGCCTATTGATGTCGCGGATCGGCCAGTTTTTTGTCGAATCCTATGGAGTACGCATGCGAGGAGGTTATTTGCGGTTCCAAGCGCAGTATCTTCGCCGGATTCGAATTCCTGCTCCTCAAAGCGTATCCACACTGCAACGCAATGAACTGCGAGAGGCTTTCCAGCGGCGCGATAGGGCCCACGCAACCTACACAGCATTAGGCCTGTATGGAATCAGCGCCGGCACGCTGGAGGCAGCGCTTGGACATTGACAAACGGCGACAAGCAGCAGTCCAGAGCTATTGGAATGCCAGAAGGAAAAATAAAGAGAAGCAGGTCCAATCCGGGAAAATCGACGCGGGCACGAGAGGCGAGGTAACCGGCGGCACGCAGATGGGTGCGCTGGAGGTCCTGGTCTCGGACATTCTTTGCGAAGCAGGTCTGAAGAAAGTAGATGTCCGCACGAGAACGGCGCTCGAACTGCCTGGCTACTTCAGAGCCACGAAAAAGTGGGACCTTATCGTCGTCTCGAACGGGGCGCTGGTCTTGGCGATGGAGTTCAAGTCCCAAGCGGGGAAATCGATCGGAAACAACGTTAACAATCGTTCCGAAGAAGCCGTAGGCAGCGCGAAAGATATCTGGACCGCATTCCGCGAAGGTCGTTTCGGGCAATCCCCTCCTCCGTTTCTTGGTTATTTATTTCTACTCGAAGATCGCGACAGCGTCAAAACACCCGTAGGTAATAAGGAGCCGTATTTTCCAGTCGATCCCGAGTTCCGAGGTGAAACGATCAAAAACAACAGCTCCATAAAGTACAGAGGTGTATCCTATGGGAAGAGATATGAGCTTCTTTGTCGCCGTTTAGTACTGGAGCGGCTTTATACTGCCGCCTGTTTTTTGACGGCCACGAATTCGCCAAGAACCAAAATCTCGCAACCCGCTCCAGACCTGACTTTTCACCGCTTTGTCGCCGCCCTGCAAGGCCATGTAGTGACATTCGTGGGCAGCCAGAGAACATAGGAATTCTTGACCGTTGCCCATCGGCAGGTCTGCTGCTCGGTAAAATCCTAGTATCGACAGCAACAGGACCGGGGCTCAATAAACCGAAGTGGTCATCCGCGCTGGTTTCACTCTGGAGAGATGTTGAACATCAGAACGATATACGAAGGAACCGGAGCTCCATCCTCTCCGTGTTTGACGAAGATCCTGCGCGAAGCGTATGACGGCGAATTGTGCTTCAGCGATTTACCGGGAAGGCCGCTGATCGTCGGCAATTTTGTTCAGACATTGGACGGCATTGTCTCACTGAGGATTCCCGGCAAATCGGGAGGCGCAGATATCAGCGGGAGAAATGAAGAGGATGCGTTTATCATGGGACTGTTGCGCGCCTATGCCGACGCGGTCATGTTCGGAGAAGACACCTTTCGGAACGCGCCCGGGCATGCGTGGACCGCCGGCTTTGTGTGTCCGACATTCGACAAGGAGTTTGAGGCGTTTCGGAAACATATCGGTAAGGATTCTCTCCATCCTGTCAACGTCGTGGTCAGCGGCAGGGGCCATGCCGACCTCGACCAACCATTGTTTAGGCACAAAGAGATCCGCAGTCTTGTGTTGACGACCGAACAAGGCGCCGCACGTCTGCATGAACGATACGGAACCTCCTTACCGGCCACTATCCACATACTTCCGGGCGACACGGTACTCAATCCATCGGATATGGCTGCATTGCTCCATGCCGACTATGGAGTGAAACTGCTGCTCCACGAAGGAGGGCCGACGTTGTTTTCGTCTTTCCTGAGGCAGGCCTTGGTTGACGAATTATTTCTCACCATGGCGCCTCAAATCGTCGGGCGGGGCCGGACGGGAGAGCGGCCGGCCTTTTCCGGTCCGCTCGGGTTGGCTCCTGAGCAGGCAATGTGGAGCACATTGCTGTCCGTGAAACGGGCCGCCAAGAGCGGCCATCTCTTCCTGCGCTATCGGCTCTAATCGCAAGCGGTTCGCGGTATGGACGTGGAGTGATCGTGCGCAGAGGCATAGATCATCTCATGCAGCTGATCGACGGCCGCTTCTTTGGACATCAATAGGGTCGCGCCGGCCTTCATCATCGCTTCCTGGTTTTCGCCGCCGGCGTTCACCGATAGGCCGATGACGATGGTCTCAGGATGGCGGGCCTTGATCTGCGCCGTGGCATCGATGCCGCTCATCTTCGGCATGTTGATATCCATCACGACCACGCCGGGCCTGAGCTGATCGACGGCCTGCACCGCTTCTTGGCCATCCCAAGCCTCGCCGACGATTTCAACATCCTCATACCCCCCAAGCATTGTACGAAGTCCCTGCCGGAGCATTGTATGATCATCTACGAGAAGCACCTTGATGGACTGCTTCTCGTGGAGTGCTGAGTGGCTCGGAAGCCTTGAGTGCTGAGTGCTGAGTTTTGAGTTATCTGATTCGGACAACTTAGAACTCAGAACTTTGAACTCAGAACTCGGCATCCTCACGTTGCCGAGAGGCAACGTGAGGATAGCCGTGGTCCCTTGTCCCTGAGCCGATTCAAAATCAAACGATCCACCCAACGATTTCATGCGTTCCCGGATGCTGAATAACCCGAACTTGGAAGACGATTCACGAGACGCCCCCCCGACAGCAGCAAGATCAAAGCCTACGCCTTGATCGCTCACTTCTATGAGCACCTGATCATCTCGCTGCTCCAGTGTGACTGCCGCATGGCCGGTACCGGCATATTTGGACGAGTTGATCAACAGCTCGCGAACCGACTGAAACAACAGCACGGCCTGATCCTCCGGCAGCTTCGGCTCTTTCTCAGGCACCGAGACCGTCACGGCGAGGTTGTACTTTTTCATATACTCGCCGATCCATCTCAATCCCGCCGCTAAGCCGTGATCGCGCAAGACCGGCGGACTCAATTCCGCCACTAACGTACGCGTATACTTCAGCGCGTCCGACAACACCTCATCGGTTTCCTTCATGACCTCAGCACAGGCCGAAAGAGACGCGGCCCGCTTCCCCAGCCCGAGTTTCAGCCTGCCCAGCACCAGGATTTGTTGAAGATGATCGTGCAGCTCCACGGCCAGACGTTTACGCTCATGTTGTTCGGCCAGATTCAGCTCAGTCGCCAAACCCCGCAAGCGGTCTTGCGAGGCGACCAATTCCACCGTTCGTTCGCCGACACGCGCTTCCAACTCCTCGTTCCAACGGCGCATGGCCTCTTCCGCCCGCACGCGATCCGTGATGTCGCGCGCGACCTGAGACGCGCCTACAATCCGACCCCGCGCATCGAGAAGAGGAGACACGCTGAGCGAGATGTCCAACAGCGTCCCGTCTTTGCGGCGGCGGACGGTTTCATAATGGTCGATCGACTTTCCCTGTTGGATGTGCGACAGAATATCCGGCTCTTCATTCACCCGCTCCGGAGGCATGAACATGGTGACCGGTCGGCCGACCGCCTCTCCGGCGCTGTAGCCGAACAATCGCTCCGCGCCGCGATTCCAACTGGTGATGGTGCCGTCGAGGTTTTTACTGAAGATGGCGTCGTCGGAGCCGTTGATAATGGCTGCAGCCTGCTCGTACTGACGGGTGCGGTGATGTTCCCGGAGCAGAGCGTCGCCGAGAACTTGCAGCAGCTCGCCATGCATCAGTAACCGCCGTTGGGGAACCGGCGACTGTTGACGCACGAGTTGCCAAAGTTCGGCAAAGGGTATGCCGGCATGGCGCGCCAGGCTCTGGATGTCCAACGATTGAGTGAAATCTACGAACACATACCCGCCCACCGCCGCCCCCACGATCTTGCCGTCCAGCATCAACGACGTACCGACCGTGGCCAATCCATGGACGTGAGGCACGGCCACGGCAGGCCTGGCATCGGTTTGTGCGATACAGCGGCGGGCACATTCTGAAAAAATACCCGGGTCATATCCGCTCGCATTGAACAATTGGAACAAAGGCGTCGGGTGAATGGGACCAAGGACCAGGCGTGCGTCAATGTCGAACAATTGAACGGTCAACTGGGTGACGGAGGCATATTTCTCCAGCGCGGCGTCCCATAGCGCCGACGTAAAGAGTAAGTCATTGGCAAGACTAATCACGGACGGAATCCTTGCTTTCGCTCTGCCGGCGAACGTGGCGACGTTCAGGCGATCGCGACACCAGCCCGCTATAAGATGAGAATGGATGCTGCTCTGCCGGGACGCGCAGCTCTTGCTGCAGAACTTTCATGCCCCGGCCGTTGAGAATCTCCGCTTCATGCGTCGTCCGGCTACATTGATTGGCGCGCATCTTGGCGATCGTCAAACCCAAGCGGAATGTGTCGCTCAGCTCGATCCAGTTCAGGAGGATGATGTTGTCCACCAGGGAACTCATGGCAAAGCCGCCCATCATCGACGTCATTCCGAGCATCTCCGGATTCTCGTGGTTGTAGACTGCGGCGATCTGATGCTCTTTCATCAGGGCCACCAGGCCATGAAAAAAATCCCGGAAGAGCCTTCCTCTCGCGCCTAGGCTCGATCCATAAGTGGACAGGCTGTCGATCACCACCCGTTTTGGCTTGAACTCCCGCACCAATTCCTCGATGTGGTGGAAATGCACATCCACCTCGATTTCTTGCGGCGGCTCGTACTCGATGCGAATCAGGCCACGGTCTATCTCTGAGCGAAGATCGATGCCGATAGTGCCGGCATTACGGAAGATTTGTTGGGTCTGTTCGTCCAGGCTGAGCATCAGGCTGCGTTCGCCGAGCCGGGCGCCTTCCGCGAGATACTGAAGCCCCATGACGCTCTTGCCGACGCCGGAAATGCCCGCCACCACGGTCGTGCTGCCCAGGAAGTAGCCCCCATTGGTGAGTTCGTCGAGGCCGGGGATCCCCGTGGAAACGCGCGTGGTCGGGTCGTAGGCCGCGGCGCGGTCGCGCTGCCCGCTCCGTGGGGCCTGGACACGGCGGTAGACTTGCAATCCCTGACCATCGATGATCCGAAACGTGTGGCGTCCCATCTGGTAAGACTGGCCGCGCGATTTCACGATTTCCAGCGACCGAGCGATGGCGCGCTGGTTCTCCTCCATCCTGAGCCGGATGACGGTATCCGCAATCGACTCCTCCGGCAGGGACCCATTCTGTCCCCCTTCCGAGTAAGCGGACGCTTCAATCGCCAGCATTGCGGTGAGATTCTCGCGCTGTAACCCCTCGGTGAACACATGAAACCCAAATCGGACCTCAGGTGTGCCGTTGTTCCCGATCAGTCGGGCGATGCCGTCAATGAATATGCGCCGCGCGCCGATCTTCGCGGCCTCTTCGAGCAGCACGCTGTCCGCTTGTTGCAGCTCTTGCCGCAACACTTCTCGGGTCGTGAACACGATTCTCAACCGCCCCCCTTGTTCCAGTTCACGCAGATCCCAGCCGAAGCGTTGAGAATCCCGAATAATCTTCTCCGGCGAGACTTCGAACAAGACAATGATGCCCGGTTCGTTGAACTCGCTGGCCCCTCGATAGATGAACTCCACCCCCATCGTCGTCTTGCCGCAACCGATCGCTCCTTCGAGCAGAATCACGTTCCCTCGGGGAATGCCGCCGGATAATATGTCATCGAAGCCGGCAATGCCGGTTTTTACAAGATCAGATTCGGACATAGGTGCTCGCAAAGCTACCAAGATTTCACCAGCTTCAGCGACGGAGAGGCGCCAAGCTGCTGCCTGGCGCATGAGTCGCTCCCATCGAGCGCCTCTAATATTTTTTGCCGTCCCTGCCGTGTCGATGCCAATTCCAGGAGCCTTTTCACTCCTCCTCCCTGCGGACCATCGAGCAAGAGCAGGAGCATGCGCGCGGCGTGCGCAGACTGCTGCGCCGTTCGCGCGAGAAGCCCGGCCTCAATAAAAGTATCGAGCGCTTTGGCCATATCCTTCAAGGAATAGCCCACTAACCCTGCAAGTTGTTCGCTGGTCAACAAGGTACGCGGGTGCCGGTGCATAAAAACCAGCAGGTCCAGATCGCAGGCGCTCTGAATGACCGTGACCTGCGTCAGCAATCGTCTTATCTCGCCTGGTTGGGACGGATGTGCCATGGCAGCCAAAAAAGATCGGAGATCGGAGATCGGAGATCGGAGATCGGAGAT
>JAICUC010000241.1 GCA_025936075.1 Nitrospira sp.
CAAACGGCCATTGAAGTGTGGAGAAGAAAGAAAAATCTTCACAGCAAGGCATCTCGGCGTTCATTAGTGAAGGGCTTCTGATCGGTCGGCATCGGCGAGTCAAGGCGCTCGAGCATTGCTACCATCTGCCGAAGCCTGCCCAGTCTCTGCAATTCTATTCCGCCGTTTTCCTGGTGCTACAAACCCTTGCCGGTAGGAGGGTGTGCTGGTGTGGTTGCCTCAAATAACAAAAAAGTCTCACGATTGGGGCAACGTGAGAATTTGACCTAAGGATGAGTCAAAAGAATCGGGTACGAACCGAATCAATCCACCTTCCGGATACAGGGTCATTTCCCCGAAGATGATGCGTGTTCCTCCTATGCAATAGAGATCGACGCGAACGAACGGAACGTCCTTCGATAAGGCTTGCGCTGCCGCAATCATGGCCTCGAACATGCTCGGCTTCGAAATCGGCTCTTCACTCGGCTGATATTTAATGTTGAACGGCAGCGGTGTCCAGGCCAAGTCGAACATGTGACGATGATGGTTGGCATACCGTCCCGTCACCACTTGGACAAAGCGTGGCTCCCCATTGAAACAAAAGAACTTATAATCAGTCGGCACGTTCCCTGCTTCATCACTCAAATACCGCTCACAGATAACTCTGGGGGTGATGTGTTTGTAGGCCCATTCTCGTGACACCCAGTACTCGCTCCGCTTCATCCATTTGGCTAATTGCGCTTGTGTGGTCGGTACATCGAGTGTGGATTTGTCCCGACACAGAATATTTTGCCCCGACCCCCACGTGACTTTTAGCACGAACGACTCAGGAAGCGTGTCGAACGGAATGACTGCAGGATCATCCCACACTCCATACAGCTCATTGAGGAATTCATGACCAATCTTATCGGCGACGTAGTCGCGTACCGCGTACTTGTCCGCAAGTGATGTCATAATCGGATGCCGGTAATATCGCATTAACCAGTGAATTTTTTCATTTAATGTCTGCGGGGAAGAGAGATTGAGACGGCGGCCGAACCGTTGCTTGAATTGCGCTCGTTGTACGTAAGAATCCGGCAGTTGATCATAGCACCAGCTGATAAAATGGTCCCACCATTGCCTGATAGCTATGCGAACCCGAAGTGGCACGATTCGGCGCAGGATCACTTTCGATTGTTTAACCATAGATAACCTATACGTGCTACAAACAGGCAACTACAGCCTAAAGCCATTGCCGTTTCAGAAAAGGGCTTCGATCTATCAGACCTCGCAGTTTTCCTCCGCGAATCGGTTACAGTGGTGGCAGAAGTACCTCCCCACTAAATGTATCGATACGGGTAAGGACACATTGGTTGATGTATAAAAACCGGTGGATCGCTGCTGTAAGGGATGGAGATTGGGATAGATATCGAGGTGAGTAATTGACGAATACATGGAATCCTTCCATTTGCAGAAGGCCACAATTCATCGATACACGAATTCATCAGTACTTCATTTAGTGGGAGTAATCAAGAAGAAACACAGCCGATCTTGTATGCTAGTTTCTATACCTATCCCTTCAACCTCATGCCGCAAGCTAATAGGGAACCTACACATGCCGTGGGAGGGTCTTAGGAAACATCTTGTAAAAGAATTTCTTCCAGGAGTCGCTCAAGATCTTGGCTCATAAGATTGATATCCGATTCGAGAAGGTCCAGCATGGCGGCGCGGGCTCGAAGGTCTTCAATATCGTACGAGCCTCCGTCACCGAAGAACAGGGCGACCCGCCGTCGTTCCCGTTCCGAACCCGCTTCCCCTAACCGACCGTCTTGCCGCCAGCGCAGGATGAGGGATTCGCGCAAGGAGTAGTGCTGAGGATCTTCGCGTAATGGACGGGTCAAGTGGCGCCAGACCGTGGCAGGAATCAACGTCGATTCTTTCGGGCCGATCCACACATCTTGCAAGAGATTGCGTGCGTGTTGAAAATCATAGCGCGTATCATCGAAAAAAGCACCCAGGCCGAACCAGGTGGCCACACTTCCTCCGAGGATAGCCACGGCTTCTGAGGCCGTTTCTTGCAAGGCGAGCCCTAATCCCCCGGAGACAATACCAATCATGGCATCACCCACGATAGCGATGAGTGTGTATCGTCGAATACGTTGATCACGAATCTCTTGCAATCCGTCGGCGAGCTGGTCGGCTCGTTCTTCTTCGCAATCGGCCTCAGCCGCACTCCTGGCCACATCCAGAAACGCCAGTAAGATCCGATTGGACAGTTGCTGTTGGACTCGGAGACGATGGAGGCTGCCGGACACATCTTGATGCCCTTGAGCTTCCAAGGCGATGAGCTGGACGAGAAGATCTTTCACCTGGAGGCTTTCAGCGATACGCTGGGATTGTGGAGAAAATCGCCCGGCGAGCACAGCCGGATCGAGAGGCGGGCTGTTCGTTTCAGGATGGATAAGAGATGGCAGATGATTGGCAGATTGATGAACGAGTGATACAGGCCCACACCGCCGTTCCACGGTCGCGGGATGGGCACGCGTGTCTCGCCCAATCACACATCCTGAGGCAAGGACGAGCAAGAGCACACAGATCAATGCTCGGACATGCACCTCGGCGCCTCCTTCGAATAACCCAAAGCCATCGAGATAAGTTGTGTAAATGATGCCTCAAAAAGCAGCCTACTAGGAAAAGTCCTAGTTGTCACGAGTGCCTGAATCATCAAGGTGCATTTCTCTCCAGCCGATTGCTGCCCTATGAGACTCTACTTCATGAGGAGTTCTTCACCCTCTTTTCGCTCTTCCTTCATCACCGTTATGTACGATGAGCTGGCGATTCTTGGGATAGTGGTCGCGGCTGCCTGTGTGCGTAAGACAAGCCCGGCTGCCGCAGAGCTGAAATCGCGATGCTAAGGAGGTTGACATGGCCATTACACCGATTGAGGATCTCTTCACGTATCGACTTCACCAAGCCTACAACCGGTCAACTGAAGCTTCCTCCACGAATATGCGCGGAGCGGCTCATCGTGCTGTAGAGATACTCAAACGTTGGGTGCCTCGCATGAATTCTGTCTCAAGATGCGAGCATGTCGAAGCAGTGGACTGAATGTTCCCCTATTAAATCGTTTCACTCAAGAGGTTCTTGTGATCACAGTAACCAAGATCGTTGGTATCCACGCATGCGGAGCCATACTGAACGTCGGCCTATCGCATCAGACCGCATGGGCGAAAGACGGGATGGAAGCGTCTCGTTTTGCTTCACGTGTCGGCGGACAAGCTGGACAACCCTACGGTGACGTCAAACACAATCGCCCATCTGTCCAAGCAAAAGAACGACTAGACGGACACCCTAGAGAACGAACCGGCGGGCAAGCTGGGCGACCCTACGATCACATGAAATACGAATATGAGCCTATCCAGGCCAAAGGACGAATCGGAGGAAACGCCGGAGCGAGCTATAGCCCCATCCAGTTGGAATAGTGTGATTCGCGGTGGAAGGACAATTCTGTGGAATTCTGGTCGCTGTCTAGAACAGAAATCCTATCGGTGCCCGGCTCAACGCAACCGGGTTCAGCGATCTCGATGCCGTGGGATTTGCGAGGAGGGACGCCATCATACGAGAATATAAAGGCCACCTGATCGCCCTCATAGCGGGTCAAAAGGATGGGCAATGGGTGTGCCAGTATCTCATTATTGATTCCGGAGCCACGGGCTATTGCGACGGAAGCTTCGCGACGCATAGTGAGGCGGACGCCGCCGCCCTCCAAGCCGCGAAGAATGTAATCGATTCACGCCGATGGAGGGTGACGTCCGCGGCCCCGCATAACCGATGCGGGTTGGACTCCTAGCGTTCTTGGCGCTCTTGCTCAGGCATGAATGCTCACGATGCGGCGCAGGACACCACTTCGGCGGCCGCGTGAGCGCATCACTCTCGTCACGCCTCTAGTGAGAATACCAGGTGTGTTGTGTCTCGGAAAATGTATAAGGGAAATACATTTCCATCTGTCGCTCGTGGAAGCGGCCAAGAATCCTCATGGTACCGGAATCCATCCTTATCGGCGAAACTGATCAGCACAACCTGTACCTTCTCGCTGAGGTCTTGTCAGATCATTTCCCCCCTGTTGTGATCGATACGTGCACGACGGTCGATCAGCTCACGCATAGATTAGAAAGTGGTTCTTACGATACCGTTGCGGTGAGCCCCCAGCTCTTCAACCCCCATCGTTTCCTCAAACACCAAGAATGGCCAGGGCTACGCGCTCCCCTCCTCATGACAGTCTGTCAGAGAGACTTACCATGGGCACATACGGCGTTCGCAGGAAATGCCTTCGATCTGATCGTCAAACCCATTGTCCCACAGGACGCCGCTCAAACAGTCCGCCTCGCGCTATGGCATAACAAATTGCAAAAATTACTCGCGCTGAAAGAGCGCGCTGCGTCACGAGTCCGACACCACGGTAAAGGCTCTCCTGATGATCGGAAGACTGAAGAAGAATTACTCAGTATGTTTGAAACAACATACCAGACGTTAAAGACGAGTTTTCGCCTGCTTCTGAATATTGACCAGAAAAGTTCGCTTCGCGAGGTGGCCGCCTCGGTGGAACGACGCACCAGGCAACTGGCGCTAGACCGACTCCTCAACATGTATAAAGAAGGTCCGACACAGTAAGGTTCCTTGTCCGATCCGGCTTCTCTAACTCAGGACGAACGATCCCACGGGAAAGGCATCAACGTCGTGGAGCGCGATGCGGCGACACACCAATGGGAGGTGTCAGTAGAGAATGGCGAGACGGGTTCTCGGCAGAATTGAGTGAATGCCCGTGACCTTCACAATTGATACGATGATTCGCCTGCTCCGCATGGCCAACATCGCGATGCTGTTTTTGTATTCATTTGGGCTCATCATCCGAGTTCCCCAAGGAATCGGTAGATTGTCAAAGGCGGGCTCGGTACCTTTGATTGCTTTCCTCGTCGTCACATTGCTCTTGTTTGTTCTGCACGGGCTTTCGCTGTACTACGCCTGGCGTGGCCTAGGGTCAGCCAGTACTCTACAGGTTGTGCAGATCGCATGGTGCCTCAACATAGCCCTGGTCCTGTTCAGCCTGTATCAGATCGTCAGTTCCCTGTTGGGGAAGACCGACGTTCCTTTTTCTAATCCTCTCTTCACCCTCTTGGTCGCACTCAATGTCGTGGCACTGGGAAGACGTCAATCTATGTTGAAAGCGATGCCGGCGACGCAGACAGGCGGCGCGAGTGAGAACTCAACGCCGAGCGCCGAGGGTTGAATGGTTCGCAGAGTCGTCTATCTCGATCTCCTGAAGGGAAGCACAGGGGCGGGAGATTTCAAGGCCGTCTTCAGGACCGTCCGAGCTTTCTCGGTCTTACTCCGGAGTTCATCGAGTGTGGTGGCCACGGGTTGTATGAGCCAATCCAGCTGTTCAAGGGCATGCTGAGACTGTGCCAAGTCGGCCTGCGATTGCTTCAATCGGTCTTCCAGTACTCCGGTTTTTCCCTGTTGTTTCTCCCGCTTCGATGGGCCCTTTTCGATCTCTTGCGGCAAGCGGGCCACGGACAGCACAAGTTGGGCATGGGATAACGCATCAAAGAGCGCCGAGCGTTCCGCCTCGATTCGCTTTTGCCGGGGAGCCCGGTTGGCAAAGGCTTCCGCCGTCTCGGCCAAGC
>JAICUC010000072.1 GCA_025936075.1 Nitrospira sp.
CGGAGTCGGTGAAGGAGGCGGTTGTCCGTGGTTGTATGTTGAGGCTCCGGCCCGTGCTGATGACTGCCACGGTGGCGCTGCTCGCATTGACGCCGCTCGCCTTGGCCACAGGCGTCGGATCGGAGGTGCAGCGTCCGCTCGCCGTCGTCGTCATCAGCGGACTTTTGACATCGACCGGCTTGACGCTCCTCGTGCTTCCCATCTTGTTTCTCTGGTTCGATCGCAAACGCTCTTAACCCACATCCTGCCCTCGGACTAGGGGATCCCCTCGTTTCCTTGTCTCTACAATCCACATAGTCTCACTCCGGTTGTCGAACGCATTCCGATATTGAGTTTGTTGCGGTCGTTCAACTTACACACAACCTACAGAGGAAAGGATTGAGATGAAGATTGCTCAAGTCGCGCCGTTGCGGGAAAGCATTCCTCCTCAACGTCATGGAGGCACAGAACGTGTCGTGTCTTATTTGACGGAAGAACTTGTGCGCCTCGGTCATGACGTGACGCTGTTCGCGGCCGGCGATTCTTCTACATCGGCCGCTCTGTCCTCCGCCTGCTCATTCTCCTTACGTTCCACGCCGAAACTTTTGTACCCGGACGCTCCGTGGTCTCTCCTCCTTGAGCGTGCATTCGGAACCTACGCCGAGGACTTTGATCTCATCCATTCGCACATCGATCTCCTGGGTTTTCCTCTCGCCCGTCGGTGCCGTACGCCGGTGTTGACGACATTCTATGGTCGGCTCGATTTGCCGGAACTGATTCCGGTGTTTGAGCAGTTCTCCGAATTACCTGTCGTCTCCGTATCGGAGGCTCAGCGAGGTCCGATACCTTGGATCAATTGGCAGAACACCATCCATCCTGGATTGCCTCGCAGTCTGTATTCCATGCACCCCAATCTCGGCAGGTATCTGGCATTCTTGGGCCGAATCTCTCCCGACAGAGGCGTGGAGCAGGCTATCGAACTGGCCAAACGTGCTGATATGCCGATTCGGATCGCGGCCAGGGTAGACCCGGCGGATCGTAATTACTTTGAACACATCGCGCCATTATTCGAACATCCGTTAGTGGAATATGTCGGTGAAATCACCGACGGGGAGAAAGATGATTTTCTCGGTGAGGCATATGCGTTGATCTGCCCTGTCGATCGGCCTGACCCCTTCGGCTTGGTCTTGATTGAGGCACTCGCGTGCGGGACACCTGTGCTGGCGTATCGACGGGGAGGCGTTTCAGAAATAGTGGATCACGGGTCGACGGGGTATTTCAGCGACACCTTGGAGGAGATGGCCCATACAGTGGCGTGGATACCCAATATCGATCGCCGCCGCTGCCGATCGGCCTTCGAAGATCGGTTTACTGTCGAACGCATGGTGCAGGATTATCTCTTGTTGTATCAGCGATCAATGCACAAAAGGAACGGCCAGTCGGCTGATCAAGTCCCCTACCAGGCCGTGCGGGAGTTCACGCGTTCGTCGACCACCGGCGATGCCCGAATCGAGGCAGCGGCGTGATGCAGGACAATCGGCCATCCGGCCAAATACCGGTGAATGTTCCGCTCCGGTCGGATTAGGATATATGTTACAAGGTTGGACTGGCACCGGCCGCATACTGTGTGCAGGATACGGCTTGTTCAATGGCGTGGCACAACGCGTCAACGGCGCTTTCTTTGGTCAAATAGGCGGACGCGCCGGCCTCTTTCATTCTTTGCTCCGTATCGGCTGATTGATTCACCGACAGGCCGATGACGACGGTGGCCGGCTGATTCGCTTTTATTTGCTGCGTCGCTTCGATTCCATCCATTTTCGGCATATCGATGTCCATTACCACCACATCCGGCTCAAGTCGTTGAACGAGTTCAACCGCTTCCGCTCCATCGCCCGCTTCGCCGACGACTTCGAAATGATCATACGCCGTGACGATGCTCCGCAAGCCTTGCCGCATCATCGGATGGTCGTCTACCAGCAGCACGCGGATTTCCGCGTGCTGCCGGAGTGCTGAGTCCTGAGATTTGAGCGCTGAACTTTCTCCGGATAACTCAGCACTCAGCACTTTCGCCTCAGTACTCCTTGCCAAAGGCAAGGACAGCGTCGCAGTGGTGCCTTGTCCGAGAGCGGACTGCACCTCGAATGTGCCCCCTAACGCGCGCATGCGTTCTTGGATGCTGAACAGCCCGAACTTGGACGAAATGCCTCCACTAGGTGTCCCAGCAGCAGCAGCAGCAGCAGCAGCAGCAGCAGCAAGATCGAAGCCTACTCCTTGATCCCTGACCTCGATTCGCAACTGTCCGTCATACCGCTCCAGCCGGACGTCGGCCTCCCTGGTTCCCGCATGTTTGGAAGAGTTGATCAGGAGTTCTCGCACCGATTGAAACAATAAGACGGCCTGATCTTCCGGCAGCTTGAGAGCGTCCGTCTCGGGCACGGTCACCGCTACGGTGATCTGATGCTTCCTCATGTACTCGCCCAGCCATTTCAACCCGGCCGACAACCCGTGATCGCGCAACACGGGGGGACTGAGATCCGCCACCAAGGTGCGCGTGTAGGTGAGCGCCTCTGAGAAGATGTCGTCTATCTTCTTCATCACATCAAGGCAAGCCGGCACGGGGGCAGCCGCCCGCTTGCCTTGGCCCGCGAGGAGCCTGCCGAGCACCAAGGTCTGCTGGAGATGATCGTGCAACTCGGTGGCAAGTCGTTTGCGCTCGCGTTGCTCCGCAAGATTCAACTCCGTCGCCATCGCGCGCAGGCGGTTCTGCGACTGCACGAGATCCCGCGTGCGGTCCTCGACTTGCACTTCAAGCTCCTGGGTGAATGACCGCAGCCGTTCCTCGAGTACCTTGCGAGCGGTGACGTCTTCGATGACGAGCACGATGCATTCCGGTATGTCCGGCTCGTTCTCCATTCGGCGAGCATTGAGAAGCATGGTGCGGCGACCGATGTATTCAAAGTCGTGCGTGACCTCGAACTCTCTAAACTCAGTGCATTGCGATAGAATATCCTCGAGCAATTCCCGCAACTTCGGAATGTTCCACTGGCCATTACCCAACTCATACACAAGACGCCCTTGGGTCTCGGCAGGATTGACGTGGAACGTGTGATAGAACGCCACGTTGGCGGTGTTCACGCGCAAATTCTTTTCCAACACGAGCAACGGAATAGGTGAGGTACGCAGCGTGGCCTCGGCGTAATCGCGCGCGCGCTTGATCTCTTCCTCGCTGGCCCGCAAGGCCTCCTCCGCCTGCTTGCGTTCGATCAGATCCGTCGCCTGCCGGGCCAGCACATCGAAGAGGCGCAGGTCACGCTCACTCGGCCGGTACGGCTCGCGCCAGTGCGTGGAAATCATGCCGAGCACTTTGCCTGCACGAGAACGTAACAATGTGGATTGCGCCGCGCGAATCCCGGCGGTCCGATACGTCTCAAGCTCAGGCGCGCCGGCCATGAAGTCGCAAGCCTCGAAATCAGCTACGACGACCCGCTCATCGGTCCGCAGGGCTTCGCCGCAGATACAGTGTGAGTCTGTGCCGACCCGCTTCCATGCTTCAGCAGCTTCTGCGGTAAATCCGTGATGGACCAGTAGCAACAACTCACCTCGACCTTGCATTCCCTCGGGGACCAGCATCTGCATGCTCCCGAAGTCCGACCGCATGATGCCCATCGCCGCGTCAAGAATGCGTTCGTACAGAGCTTGAACACTGTCCTCCTGAATCAATTGCGCACTAATCATCTGCAAGCGTCGAGCATCGTCGAGATCGCGCTGTCGAGCCTCGTTGGCCCGGTCGCGTTGGATGGCAATGCTGGCAACGTGGGCACCGAATTCTGCCAATTTCAATTCCGAATCATCGGGTGTGTGCGGTTCGCCGAAGCAGAGAAAAAATGAGGCGATCGGCAAGCCGTCCGAGCCCAGAATCGGCTTGAAGTAGCCGGCGAATATCCCGCAGCTCAAGCACAAATCCCGCCACATCTTCGACCAGCGCTCGTCCTTCGTCACGTCCGCGCAGGTGACCGGTTTGCCGGCATACATCGCCTCGCCGCAGGCGCCGATGCGGAGATCGTTGATCGGCGCGTCCTGAAGCGTCGCGCTGAAGGCCGGCACCACGTCCGGAGTGATAGAGCCGGAAACCTTTTTTCGCCGCTCGTCGGCGAGAACAATACAGGCGCGGGCTCGTGGATTGAGTTTAGGCACAGCAAGGCACAGTTCGGTGAGGATTTCGTCGAGCGGGCTACCGGAAGCGATTTGTTCCATCAGGTGTTTCTGTTCGAACAACAGTGCCTCAGCCCGCTTTCGCTCGGTGATGTCACGCGCGATTTTTGATGCCCCCTTGATCGTTCCGGCCTCGTCCCGAATCGGCGATACGGTAAGCGAAATATGGATGTCGGTTCCGTCTTTGCGCCGCCGCACGGTTTCGTAATGTTCCAACGTTTCACCACGCTCGATACGTTCGAGGATACGTGGTTCTTCGTCGGTGCGATCCGGAGGAAACAGCATTGTGATCGGCTTGCCGATGGCTTCGTCCGCCATATACCCGAACACCTTTTCTGCGCCTTTGTTCCAACTCGTAATAATGCCACGCAAATCCTTGCTGATGATGGCATCGTCCGAAGACTGGACGATGGCACTGAGCCTGACCTTCGCTTCTTCGGCCCGCTTCCGCTCGGTGATGTCTACCAGCATGTTGATGCCGCCCACGATGTTGCCCTTGGCGTCGCGCAACGGCGTCGGATAAGGCGTGAACCAGACGCGCGTGCCGTCGGGGCGCTCGGCGATGGCTTCAGCCCCACGGACCACACAGTTCTCTTTCAGCGTGATGGCCATTGGACATTCGTCGTGCGGCATCGGTGTGCCGTCGGAATGGTACAGCTTCAAAGTGACGCACCACTGGTCGGTGCCCAGCTCCGGCACGCGGCCGGCGAATTCCACGGCTGCCGGATTAAAGTGTGTGAGCCGACCTTGGGCGTCGGTGGTATAGATGGCCGCCGGCAACGCATCGATCATCTCGCGGAAGTGAGCCTCGCTCTCGCGCAGCGCAGCGGCCGTGAACGCGCCCATCTCCCCGCCTCCAGAGAGAAAAGCCGAATCGGATGTCAGCCCTTTGGGGTCTTCTTTTAGCAAATCGGATAATGGCGCGTGATCCACGGGACCCTCATCTACTCTTTGTCGCCACACGCTTGCCAGATAAACGGTGATGAATGAGCGGACATTCTCTAGCATACCGGCCCCGCTAAAAACTAGGGTTATACCTAGAGCGGCTCATCGGTACTTATGAATTGGGCGGGACTGTCGCATTCGCGAGTACCATGCAGCCGATCTCCCTGAGATTACGTCGCGGGCAACTAAGCCGGAGGACTTTTTCAACGGCCTGCGAGACGTCGCTTCATGTCCACCGTCAAGTGCTGCTGCACCTTGGCATATTCTGACCAAGGATCCTGGGTAAGCCGTGACAACCGTTCCTCGATATTGTGCAGTGTAAACCGGTCCGAACGTAACTCAGGAGAGCACTCATCCCATGTCAGTGGAACGGAAATGGGAGCCCGTGGCTTCGCGCGCGTCGAATAGGCGGCCACCGCAGTCGCGCCTCGACCGTTTCTTAAGTAATCCAGATAGACCCTTCCCTTACGCGTACGCTTCGACATGTTGTCGGTAAAGCGCGCCGGAAGGGTTCGCACCATGTGTCCGGCGAAAGACCTGGCGAATTGTTTGACCTCGTCCCATGAATGCCGACGTTCCAATGGAACCGCGACGTGCAACCCTTTTCCTCCGGTGGTCTTGACAAAAGACGTCAGGCTCAATTCATCAAGCAATGTTCTGATGAGAAATGCCGCCTCAACGACTTCATGCCAGGGCACATCGGGCGCCGGATCGAGATCGAGAATCATGCGATCCGGCCGATCCAGCCTGTCCTGCATGGCACCCCAGGTATGGAACTCCAGAACGCCCAACTGCACGAGCGCGACCAAGGCGGCAGGCGTATTCGCCACCATGTAGCAAGCGGGACCGTCGGTCTCTTCGACTTCAACACGGTCAATCGCCTCATGGACCTGATCCGTCACATGCTTCTGATAAAAGCACCCGCTGCCGTGTCCATCAGGACAACGCAGCAGCGTCAATGGACGCCCTCGCAGCTGCGGGAGGATCCAATCCGCGATGCGCTCGTAGAATTGCGCGAGCTCCAGTTTGGTGATGCCGTCGTGGGGGAACAACACTCGATAGGGATTCGAGATCCTCATACCAGCCACCGTCGTGTCCTCGGTGCGCTTCGAGGCTTGATTGGAAGACCTCCCTCGACGGGCACGGGAGGAACCGTTGTTCCGGCGAGGACCTGCTTCGTCGTCTCGTCGGTCGGCCGTCAGCCGACTCGCCGGCACATGCGCGGGGGATTCACGCACGATGACATCGGCCGGCTTGTCGTGACGCATTCCCACGAACGACGCTTGACGGAGGAGCCCTTCTTGCGTCCATTCTGCGAATCTTACCTCGGCCACCAATTCTGGCTTCACCCAGTGTACGCCCTTGGCCTCTCCGCCCGTCGGGGGCTTCATGTATGCCGGATGCGGTTGTTGAAGCGATCGCAAGGCACGATGCAACCGAGAGAGTTGTTCCTCGGAAAACCCCGTTCCGACTCGCCCCACATAGACCAAGTTTCCCTTTCCCTCGTACACACCGAGCAGCAGCGCACCAAACCCCCGTCGCGAACCGGTCGGATCGGTGAAACCGCCGATGACAAATTCTTGACGGCGATGACATTTCAACTTGACCCAATTGCGGTTGCGTCCCGGAAGGTACCGACTGTCCGTTTGCTTGGCGATCAGTCCTTCCAGGCCCTGGCGACAGGCGGTTTCGAAGACGGTGCGGCCTTCCTCTCGAATATGGTCGCTGTAACGCAGGAGACCGTCTTCCGGTTGTCCGGCCAACAACGCCGACAGTTTGTGCTTACGTTCATGCAGTGGCATCCCGCGCAGATCGTTCCCATCGAGAAAGAGGAGATCGAACACGAAATAGACGAGCCGGCCGGCCGCCGTGCGATCGAACGCATTTTGCAGCGCTTGGAAACTCATTGTTCCATCCGCAGCGAGGGCCACGATTTCGCCGTCGAGCCAAGCATTGGCGACGCGCAAGCCGGCTGCGGTCTTCGCATGTTCCGCCAACTTCGCGGTCCATTCCCGGCCGCTTCTGGAAAACAGTTCTGCGCCGCCGTTGCTGATCCGGCAGAGCATGCGGTAGCCGTCGTACTTCAGCTCATACAGCCAGCCTTCGCCTTTAGGAACTTCATCCACCAGCGTGGCCAATTGCGGCTTTATCCATTCGGGGCATGATGTTTTTCCAGCTCCCCGCTCGATTGTGGTACGAGATTGTCGGCTGCCTCGATGTATCGTTCTATCTGACTCTTTTTGAATAAATCCGGCACTCCGATGTGTCGCTCGATTCGAATGCCACTCCGCCGGCCGACCTGTGGCGATTTCATCCATGCTCATTCCACTTTTCGCGCTGTTCGACAACGTGAGCGTTGAATCGATGGCCGTTGCCGTACGGGCGGCTTCGTCACGTTCCTTGATGAGCAGCCAGTTGTTCTCCTCCCGATTGCGCGCTCCGCCCATCCGCACCAAGGTCCAGCGCCCCTGCAGCTTCTGCCCGGCCAGTCTAAACTTAAGACGTCCCTTCTCATAAGCCGCCTTCGGGTCTCCATCTGGAATCCATTCTCCTCGATCCCAGACCATGACGGTGCCGGCGCCGTACTGCCGCGCGGGGATAATGCCTTCGAAATCGGCATATTCCATCGGATGATCTTCGACATGCACGGCCAACCGCTTATCGGAAGGATTGAGGCTCGGTCCCTTGGGAACCGCCCAGCTTTTCAAGGTCCCGTCGAGCTCCAGTCGAAAGTCATAGTGAAGACGCCTGGCGGCGTGTTTTTGGATGACATACCGCAGTGAGGGTCCAGACGGTGATGGAAGGTGGCCACCGCGTGGTTCGGTGGTGTGCAAAAAATTCCGCTTTTTCCGATATTGCTGCAACTTCCCTGAAGATTTCATCGCTGTGCTCAAGAAGGAGTACACGTATCAGAGAGGATGGAGCAACGGCTCGTCATGCGGTCCATGACGGCGTCAGTTCTCCACCGGCACGATGAGCGCCATCGAGACCGCCTGACGGACCATTTGGCTGGCGTACCCCCACTCGTTGTCATACCAACTCATCACCTTGACCAGATTGCCGTCAACGACCTGTGTCATATCGACATCGACGATAGACGCACGCGAATCTTGAATAATGTCGGAGGATACGATGGGATCCTCCGTCACTCCCAGGACTCCGGCATACCGGTCGCTGCGCGCCTCTTCCAAAAAGATGTCGTTTACCTTAGGGGTACTCGTCTCCCGTTCCGTCACCATCACGATATCGGAAAGGGAGCAAATCGGGACCGGTACTCTGACAGCCACGCCTTGAAATCGCCCTGTGAGGTTCGGCAACGCACGTGTCGTTGCGACCGCTGCGCCGGTTACAGACGGCACAAGATTCACCGCGGCCGCCCGCCCCCGACGCTTGCTCTTATGTTGTCCGTCTACCAATGCCTGACTGGCCGTGTAGGCATGTGTCGTCGTCATGACCGCCTTTTGTAACCCGAGCCGGCGGTCGATGATTTCGACGATCGGCGCCACACAATTCGTCGTGCAACTGGCGCATGACAAGATCGGGCCGGTTTTCTCATTGTACACATTGACGCCGTAGATGACGGTCGGGATATCCTCGTCCTTCGCCGGCGCCGACAGGATCACCCGCTTCGCTCCAGCCTCAAGATGATGTGACAGCGCGGCCCGCGTGTTGAATTTCCCCGAACACTCAAATACCGCATCGACCCCCAGCTCCTTCCACGGAAGACGGTGCGGGTCGCGCTCCGCAAAAACGGGATACCTTCTGTCCGCCATTGCAATCGCATCCGGATCGGCTTTTACCCGAATAGGATAGCGACCATACACCGTATCGTGATTCAGCAAGTAGGCCAAATCGTCGGGCGAAGCCGGATCGTTGATCGCCACCAACTCGAGTCCCGGCTGGTTCACCAGAATTTTGAACGTAGCCCGGCCGATTCGTCCAAGACCGTTGATGGCCACTTTCATCATCGATATCCCCTCCTCAACATCATGCCGTGTGTTCGAGACGAAGGTGACTTCGCTTTTTATCGAGGGCTGCTATGGCGGCATCATAGGCATCGACGAATTTTTGCACCCCTTCATGTTCGAGCTGCCATGTAACGCAGTTGAAGTTAATGCCCGTCTTCTCCAACTGGAACATGACGAGTTCCGCTTGCTCCAGCTCCGCCTCAACGGCATCGGAGACTACTCGACCATGATCGGCAAAGGCACGCAGCGTCGTCTCGGGCATGGTATTGACGGTGTCCCGTCCCACTAAGGATTCGACATACATGACATCCCCATAGGCCGGATTCTTCGTTCCGGTGCTGGCCCATAAAGGCCGCTGGACACGCGCACCTTTCACCGCCAGTCGAGCCCATCGATCGCTGCCGAACGCTTGTCGAAACGTCCGATAGGCCAATTTGGCGTTGGCAATCGCCGCTCGGCCCTGCAATTGGGCGGCGGACGATTGTCGACTACCGTTACCGAGAGGAATGCGCCGCTGCAACAATTGATCGACCAGCACGTCGATTCGACTCACGAAAAAGCTCGCCACCGACACCACCGTCTCCAGCGGTTGACGGGACGTGACGCGCCGTTCGAGAGCGGAAATATAGGCTTCAATGACGGCCTGATAGCTGGGAATCGAAAACAAGAGGGTGATATTGACCGCAATACCCTCGAAGAGCAGTTGTTCGATGGCTGGGATTCCGGCGTCCGTCGCAGGAACTTTGATGTAGAGATTAGGCCGATTCACGCGATCGACATATCGTCGAGCCTCGGCCATCGTGGCCTCGGTATCGTGTGCGAGATGGGGAGATACCTCCAGGCTGACATATCCGTCGAGACCGTCGGTCTCGCGGTACACCTCAGAAAATAAGTCGCAGGCCTGCTGCACATCATGGATCAGCAATGCTTCATAAATTTCCTTCGTGGATCGACCTTCCCGCGTGAGGGATTCAATGTGCCGATCATAGTCACGACTCGTCAGCGCCTCACGAAACGTGGTGGGATTTGCCGTAATTCCCCGAAGTCCATGGTCTCGAATCCATCCTTTCAGCTCGCCGTCGGCAATCATATGTCGGGTGAGATTATCCAACCAGTAGCTCTGTCCGTACGTAAGCAGCTGTTCCAATGGATTATCGATCTTTTGAGAGGTCGCCATAGTCATACCTCCTCAGAGAAACCACACGTCATGGCTGTTCACCGACTTGACTGGTTCTCTTGCTCTGGTCTTCGATGTTCGATGAGCCCTGCCGCCCGCCGATGTTGATGGTGCCCGCGATATGGTCTTCGCCGTTGGAAAGATCGGAATCCGCGCGCACCACGTACCTGATTTCTGATAGATGCTTGAAGCACACGCTCGCCGTATCGTTGACGCGCAACTTGGCCGTATACTGATTCTTATTCGCGCTCATCAATCCACCGAAGCCGCGCTGACAGGACAACTGTCCTTCCATCGGCAAGAGAAAGATCACGCGTGCGTCGCCCTGCTGCCGGTTGATCCAACGAATCTCATCCCCTGGATGAGCAGTGACTATTGCCGGCGATACATTATCATCCCGAATGATGATCTCCTTTACTTCCCCGGTTCTCGTGACCGTCGGTGTCCCATATCTTTCCCCGAGCATCGTGTGCTGGCAGCCTGATAAGGCCATTGCCAACGCTATTATGATTCCTGATCGCCGACACATCACGTCCTCCTTGCCTCATGAACGATTATTGTATTTCCGAGACGCCATACGACTAACGATTGAGAAAAAGCCGCCCCCTACCAATAGAAGGGATACCCATAGTACCCACGGTATCCCCATGCATAGGGATAGCCATAGCCATAGTATGGTGCATAGCCGCTCCTCGTGCGATCCCAATCCCAGACGGTGACATGTTTGAGAGCCAATTGAGGAACTTGCTGCTGAACCTCGTCGATTTGGATAGTGGTCATGCCCAGCACTTCCCCCACGACAGTGACGCGCGTCTTCTCATCATCGAACACTGCGGGATCAGATACGTTGTTGCCGCGATCGATGACGACAAATCGTCCTTTCGACTCGGTATCCCGCCCGGTAGGCATCAGATCTTCGGACAGCGGAATCTGCAACACCTCAAGCCTTGTTCCTTCTTGCGTCCGCTTCGCCGACAGCACCTTGCCTCCCGCCAGCATCAGTTTTCCTCGATACGCTTCCGGATTGTTCTTGATATCGGAGTATCGGAGATCTTTATCCACACGTCCCTCCAACCGATCAGGAACCACGTCCGTGCGATGACAGGCGCCGGCGACGAGGCACAGTAGAACCATGCTCAATGAAAGACTTGCGCGTTTCATGACTTCTCTCCCTTGTCTTTAGACACTTCGACCGTCTGACATGTAATAAACCGACTCTGCGATACCGAGCTTTATCAATAATAGGGATATCCGTAGTGCCCCGAGTATCCCTTCCATCCAGAGGGGGCCGCGTAGCCGGCATATGGACCATAGCCCCTATTCACATGATCCCAATCCCAGACCGTGATGTGTTTGATGGCCAGCTCAGGAACTTGCTGCTTGACATCGTCGATCTGGATCATGGTCATGCCTAGTACTTCTCCCACGATAGTCACACGTCTATTCTCGTCATTAAACACCGCTGGATTCGGTACCTGATCGCCGTTGCGATCGAGGATGACGAACCGGCCTTTGGACTCGGTGTCTTTCCCGGTGGGGATCAGATCTCCGGACAGCGGAATCTGCAGCACCTCAATCAGTGTCCCGTTTTGCGTCCGCTTTGCCGACAATACCTTGCCACCCGCCAGCATAAGCTTTCCCCGATAGTTCTCAGGATGGTCCTTGATATCGGAGTAACGGAGATCATGATCGACACGTCCCTCAAGCCGATCGGGAATCACGTCCGTACGTTGACAGGCGCTTCCGACAAAGCACAACAGAGCCACGATCGAAAGACTTATTCGCTTCATGACTCCTCCTTATCCCTGGACTTCCCAAGACAATTCAGCTGCGAAGCTGATTCTGCAATACCAATTCCTCCGGCTGGATACCGCTGGAAGCGGCCTGATGAGAGCTGAAGATGCGGGATTTACTGGTAAGATAGCCCCTGCAAGAAACTATGCGGTCTATGTGATCCCTGCTGAGGGGGACAATTTGTCCACGACAGAAGAAACTATCCCGTTTGCATGAGTCTTCTGCCTGTCATGCGCCAACGCCTTTCTCGTTCACAGGCTCGAAGAGCCGATCGGCAAACCGCAACGCCGACAAATATGATGAATGACGGCATCATGGTACGTTTCTTTCTCGACAGGCACGCTCCAAACCCACTCCGCTCGCGATGACGCCGATATGACTGAACGCTTGGGGATAGTTCCCAAGAAATGTGCCGCTCGATGGGTCGATTTGTTCGGGAAGAAGGCCGAGCGGATTGGCTCTCGCGCAGAGCGACTCGTATAGC